>NZ_CABSQF010000040.1:0-39709 GCF_902479695.1 uncultured Phyllobacterium sp.
AGTCGAGATTGACCCCGAGCTTCACATAGGCGGCGCCTTCCGTGCCGCTGATGCGGAACTCGCAGGCCTGAAACCTGCGGCCGAACTTATGATCATGATTGATCGACAGCGAGCAGCGCACCCGATCGCCATAGTCGAGGATCGCGCTTGTCCGCGTCTGCGCCACCGCGTGACCGGGATGCCCCAGTGTCTTCGCGTGCACGCCCAGCGGATTGCCGAGAATCTCGCGGATCACATCGATGTAGTGGATCGAATGCATGGCGATCTCGACGCGCGGCAGGCCGTTGAGAAACGGCCACAGCGACCACGGCGTGTCCAACGCCAGCCAGGCATCGAAATCAATGACCTCGCCCAGCCAGCCCTGCGCGATCGCGTCTTTCAGCGCCAGCATCATCGGGGCAAACCGCAGCTGGAAATTGACGGCGGCGGTGATGTTGCGCTCCCGGCAGATCCTGAGAATTTCCGAGGCTTGCACAAGGTCGCTGCCCATCGGTTTCTGGATCAGGGCAAAAGAACCCTCCGGCAGGGCTTTCAGCACGTCCGCATGGCGCGCAGGCGGCGTGGCCAGATCGAAGATGGCGTTTTCCACGGCCGCGGCTTCCGCCACCGATGCATAGGCAGTCACATTCCATTCAGCGGCAATTTTCGCGGCCTTCGCCTGGTCGGGATCGAACAGGCCGGCGATGGGGAAACCGCCTTTCCGGTAGGCCGGATAATGCGCATCGCCGACGATGCTGCCCGCCCCGAAGGTCACGATGGGACGCGGCTTCGCCGGAAGCGGCCAGCTCTGCTGCAGGGGGGATGGATTGAAGGGCTTTGCAAGTGTTTGCACGCTTCAGATACCCCCCTCTGTCCTGCCGGACATCTCCCCCACAAGGGGGGAGATCAGCCTGTATTGCCGCTTCTGCGAAATTTGAAACGTTTCCTGTTGTGCGAAAGCATTCATGCCAATGTGATCTCCCCCCTTGTGGGGGAGATGGGCGGCAGGACAGAGGGGGGTGAAAGGATGGTTGTTCATTTGTATTCCTCAATCCACATGGAAGACTTCATCCATCATCGCCCACCATTCGCCCGGCGCCTGCGTTGCCAGCGGCACCTGGCACGGCATGCAGACGTCCCACCATTCCTTGTTTTTCGGATCGGCGGCCATGCGGGCCATATCCGCGTCAAAATCCGTGCCGTGATATTCCCACGTGCCGAACAGGATATTCTCCGGCTCACGCAGGAAGATCGTGTAGTTGCGGATATTGCAGCTGGAGATGAGCGCCAGGATTTCCGGCCAGACAGCCGCGTGCAGGCGCTTGTATTCCGCCACCTTGTCACCGTTCAGTCCGATCATCATGCCCATGCGCTGCATCAGCCTAACTCCGGATTTCCGTGGTGAATTCATCGATGCTGCGTGCCTTCACCGCATCCCAGTCCCAATCGATGCCGATGCCGGGTTCGGATGGCGCGATGGCATAGCCATCTTCGATGCGCATCTGCGTCCGTGTCAGGTCGTCCAGCTGCGGGATATATTCGACATACCTGCCGTTCTGCACCGCGCAGGCGAGGCTGACATGCAGCTCCATCAGGAAGTGCGGGCAAACCGGCATGTCGAAACTTTCCGCCGTATGCGCCACTTTCAGCCATGGCGTGATCCCGCCGATACGGCCCACGTCCACCTGCACGATGGAACAGGCCCGCTTCTGCATGTATTCGCGGAAATGCCGGATCGAATAGAGCGACTCGCCGACGGCCACCGGCGTCTGCGTCGCCGCGGACAAGCGCACATGGCCGTCGATGTCGTCAGCCGGCAGCGGCTCTTCCAGCCAGGCGAGGTCAATATCGCGCAGCACCTGCGAGCGCCTGATGGCCTCATCCAGCGTAAAGCCCTGATTGGCGTCGGTCATGATCTCGAAACCGGCACCCCCCGCATCGCGCACCGCCGACAGCCGGCCGAGGTCTTCCGACCCATGCGGACGGCCGATCTTCACCTTGGCGCCCTTGACTCCCTTGGCTTTCGCCTGCAACGCATCATCCACCAGCGCCTGTTTTTCAATATGCAGCCAACCGCCCTCCGTGGTGTAGAGCGGGCAGCGGTCTTTGGCGCCGCCTGCCAGCTTCCACAATGGCAGGTTCTGCTTTTTCGCCCGCAAGTCCCACAGGGCAATATCGATGGCGGCAAGCGCAATGGCCGTGATCGCGCCGATGGTCGTCGCATGGGTGGCGAATTCAAGGTCGCGCCAGATCGCCTCGATCTGGTCGGCATCCTTGCCGAGCAGACGCGGCACCAGATGATCCGAAAGCAGGCGCATCACCGAGGAGCCTCCGGTACCGATCGTATAGCTGTACCCCGTACCGACAGCACCGTCGCTGTCGGTGATGGTGACAATCGGCGTCTCCTGCGAGACAAAGCTCTGGATGGCGTCCGTCCGCAGCACTTTCGGCGGCAGATCGACCATCCGCAATTCGACGCGTTCGATTTTGGCCATGATCAGCTCCGCAGTGTTTTGCCGGTTTCAGCCGAGAAGAGATGCGCCTGCGACAGGTCGAAGCTCAGCTTGATGGTTTCGCCCGCCACAAGCGGGCGCGGGTTGAGCATGCGCGATACCCATTCCTTTTCGCCCAGCGTGATGAACACCAGCGTCTCGTTGCCGAGCGGTTCGGTGATCGAGACCGGCAGCGACAGTTCATGAACGTCGGTTGCTTCGCCGGAACTCAGGCCATGGCCGGTCGGATAGATATCGTCGGGACGCAGGCCGAAGATGACCTTTTCACCCGCAACCACCTTGTTGCGGAATTCGAGCGGCAAAGGCAGGCTCTGCCCGCCCTTCAATACCAGCCTGCCGCCATCGACGGTGGCTTCGTTGAGGTTCATCGGCGGCGAACCGATGAAACCCGCAACAAAGCGCGTGGCCGGACGCTTGAACACTTCCTCCGGCGTGCCGACCTGCTCGATATAGCCATCCCGCATGATGACGATACGGTCGGACAGCGTCATGGCTTCCACCTGATCGTGGGTCACGTAGATCATCGTCGCCTGCACCTTGGCGTGCAGACGCTTGATCTCGGTGCGCACCTGCGTGCGCAGCTTGGCATCGAGGTTGGACAGGGGTTCATCGAACAGGAACACTTCCGGCTTGCGCACGATGGCACGGCCCATGGCCACGCGCTGGCGCTGGCCGCCGGAGAGCTGTGACGGACGCCTGTCCATGTATTTTTCCAGATCGAGAATGGCAGCCGCTTCATTGACGCGCTGGTCGATCTCCGCCTGCTGCACCTTGCCGATCTTCAGCGAAAAACCCATGTTCTCGCGCACGGTCATGTGCGGATAAAGCGCATAGGACTGAAACACCATCGAGATGTTGCGGGCGCGCGGCGGCAGGTCGTTGACCGGCTTGCCGCCGATCTCGATGACACCGTCGCTGATGTCCTCCAGACCGGCAATCATGCGCAGCGTCGTCGACTTGCCGCAGCCGGACGGTCCGACCAGCGCGATGAATTCGCGGTCCTTCACCTCAAGATCAATGCCGTGGACGACATCCACATTGCCGTAGCGCTTGACCAGCTTTTTTAGGGTTACGGGTGCCATGGGTAGAGCCTTTAACCTTTCACCGCGCCGAACGTCAGTCCGGACACCAGATGCTTTTGAATGATGAATGTGAGGGTCAGCGCCGGAACGATCATGACCACGGCGAGCGCGCACATGCCGCGCCAGTCAATGGTGAATTCCGACGTGTAATCGAGCAGCCCCACGGGAAGCGTCTTCGAATTGACCGAGCGGGTGATCTGCGATGCCAGCGCATATTCGTTCCACGAGGTGAGGAAGGCGAAAATACCAGCCGAGGCGATACCCGGCCCCGCCAGTGGAAACTCCACCTGCCAGAATGCCTGCCAGCGCGTGCAGCCGTCGATCTGTGCGGCCTCGGCCAAATCCTTCGGCACCTGGCGGAAGAACCCGTCGATCAGCCAGATGGTGAAGGGCACGTTCAGCGCCACATAGATCAGGATCATGGAAAAGTGGGTATCGATGATGCCGAGCCGGGCAAAAATCATGAACAGCGGCAGCGACAGCGCGATGCCGGGAACCGCACGCGTCAGCATGAAGCCGAGGAACACCGCCGACTTGCCCTTGAACTTGTAGCGGGCAAAGGCGTAGCCGCCGGCCATGCCGATGATGAGCGCGATCACGGTGGAGGTAATGGAAATGATCAGCGAATTGCGGAAATACTCCCAGACTGGAATGCCGCCCTGCCCGGCGCCGCCGAACATGGAACGGTAGGCATCGAGCGAAACATCCTGCGGAATCCACACGGGCGGCTTGGCCATGATCTCCACCGTGGGGCGGAGCGAATTGAGGACGATCCACAGCCCCGGCAGGCAGATGACCAGCATGGCCAGGAACAGGCCGACGAGATGCAGGACTTTCAGGCCGCGGCGCTTGAGACGATGTGCGTTGTTCTGATCCATCTTACCACTCCGCTCCGATCTGCTGGCGCGCCGCGGCGAGCTTTCTGAAGAAATACACGGTGAACAGGATGGAAAGCAGGATCGAGATATAGGCCATGGCGTTGGCCATGCCCATGCGCGCATCGCTGTAGGCCGTGCGGCCGACCAGCGTCCACAACAGTTCCGTGCGTTTGGCCGGACCGCCATCGGTCATGATCTTGACGATGTCATAGGCGCGCGCCACGTCGAGCGAGCGGATGGTCATGGCGATCATGGCGAAGGGCATGAGGTAAGGCCAGGTGACATAGCGGAAGGTCTGCCACGGCGTGCAGCCATCGACCCGCGCCGCCTCCACGGGCTCCTGCGGCATGGCGAGCAGGCCCGCCAGAATCAGGATGGCGAAGACCGAGGTCGAGGACCAGATTTCCGCGACAATGATCGAGAACAGCGCCAGGTTGCCGTCGATCAGCCACGGGATGGCCGATGTGGTTATCCCCAGCGACTGCAGCACATTGTTGACGAAGCCGATATTGTCATTGAACAGGAATTTGAACTGGAAGCCGACGAGCACCGGCGAAAACATCATCGGGAACATCATCAGCGTGCGCAACAGGCGCTGGCCGCGCGTGGCCTTGTTGACCAGCATGGCAAGGCCAAGACCAAGGAACATTTCGGCGTTGAGCGCGATGGTCAGGAGGAGAACGGTTCGTCCGAACGCGGTCCAGAATTCCAGGCTCGTCAGCGCACTCATATAATTGCGGAACCCGATGAGAACCCAGATCGTCTCGGGTTTCGTCAGCCGGAACGGCGTGAAGCTGGAGTAGAGCGAAAACAGCAGGGGCAGGACGATGACCGCAGCCAGAACGATAATGGCAGGCAGCAGCAGGAGCGTCGGCGCTGATAGTTTGGGAAATTTCATCGGAGATATTGGCCTTTTAATCTCTGCTCTCGGGTAGGTCGCATGCGTTGCCCCCCTGTCCGGCAGGATAGAGGGGGGTGATATCCATCACCCCGCCTCCCAACCGCATCAAAGCTTGCCGGCATCCTTGAGGATATCGGTTGCCTTCTGGGCAGCCGTGTCGAGCGCTTCCTTGGAGGTCTTGTCTCCGAGGATGGCAGCCTGCAACTCCGGATAGACCGCGTTGGAAATCTCGATCCATTCGGCGAGCGGCGGAACCGGGAAGGCATTCTTCGCCGCTTCCTGGAAAGCCGCCAGAACCTCCGTCTTGTACGGATCGCTCTTGGCCTGCTCGATATCCCAGGCCCAGACCGCCGTACGCGTCGGCAACGGGCCGGCCTTCGCTTCCAGCTTCTGGCTGTCTTCGTTGGTCAGCCACCAGACGAGCGAAGCGGCGGCTTCCTTGTTGGCGCAGGCTTCCGTGACCGAGAAACCATGGCTGCCGGACCAGCCGGTCCGCTTGCCCGACGATCCCGCCGGCTGAACCTTGACACCGACATTGCCCGCAACCTTCGAGGACTTCGGATCATTGAAGAAGCTTGCCCAACCCGGCCAGTCCAGATTGATGGCGATGGAGCCGGAGGCAAAACCCTGGCCGAGATCGTCCCACAGATAGTTGGTCGTTCCCGCTGGAACCGCCTTGGCCTTGTAGAGATTGACGAACCAGTCGAGCGCCTTGATGCCCGCGGCCGAGTTGAAGGCGGGCTTGCCATCCTTGCCGATGTACTCGCCGCCCTCGGCGACCAGCATTTCATAGAAGCGGCCATTGATCGCCTCTTCCTTGCCGGCAAACTGCGTGCCGTAGAAATCCGGCGCCTTGGTGAAGAACATCGCCTGGTCCGTCACCTGCTGCCAGGTATCGGGCGGCGTCAGGTCATAGCCATACTTGGCCTTGAAGGCCTTCTTGTTGGCTTCGTCGGCATAGATGCTCTTCTGGTAGTACAGCGCGGAAACGTCGAACTGCGCGCGCGGCAGCATCACCAGCTTGCCATCAAGCGTCGAAGCCTTGATGTTGGCCGGCACGAACGCCGCGACTTCCGCCGCCGGTATCAGCGCCGTCAGATCCGTATAGATCTTCGGGTATTGCGGCGCGAAGGATGAATGGTTCGAACCGACGCACCATTTCAGACTGCCCGAGGCGATATCCGACTTGATCTCCTTGTCGAGCTCGAAGTGATTCTTCTTGGACAGGATGTTGACCTTGGCGCCGGTCAGTTTCTCCCACTCACCGATGCGCTCGTACAGCGGCTCATATTGCTGGCCGCCGATCAGTTTGGCGTCGATGGTGACGCCCTCGAATTTGCCCGGCAGTTCGGCGCCAAAGGCAAAACTTGTGCTCAACAGCGCGATAGCGCCGGCCGAAACACTGGCTAGCAGGTTTTTCATGCAGTTCCTCCCAACATCCAGAGTGCCGCCTCCCGGCACTTTTCTTCACCCATATATGGGCGTGTCATTCATATACAAACATTTACAGGCTTGACCGTCAAGCGCGGAAACGCTTTCCTATGAAGATAATCTTCGTATATGCATTGAGTGAAATGAGGGGGACAACCATGTTGGAAGAAGACGACAGCGACCGGTATCGCGCCCCGGCACTCGACAAGGGACTGGACATTCTCGAACTGCTTTCGGGCATCGACGGCGGCCTCACCCAGGCGGAAATTGCCAAGCATCTCGGCCGCAGCCCCAATGAGTTCTACCGCATGCTCGACCGGCTGGTCCGGCGCGGCTATGTCACCCGGCTCGAAGGTGACCGCTACTCCCTGACGCTGAAACTGTTCGGCCTCGCCCAGCTGCATGCGCCGGTTCGCCGGCTCGCTTCCTATGCCACGCCGCTGATGCGCGATCTTGCGGTCCTGACCAAGCAGGCCAACCAGCTCAGCGTCTTTGACCGCGGCGCCGCAGTCGTCATCGCCCAGCAGGAGGCGCCGGACTATTGGGGCATTTCCATCCGCGTCGGCTCGCATATCAGCCTCTTCAATACCGGCTCCGGTCACGTGCTGCTGGCGTTCCGCTCGGATGAGGAACGCGCCATGATGATTGCCGAATATGAAAAACATGCCGATGACATTGCCCAGCCGGCGGATTTTCGCGAACGGCTCGATCATATCCGCGCGCGCGGCTATGAAATCATGCCCAGCGCCCAGACCGCGGGCGTCTACAATATATCCGCGCCGATTCTCGGCCCCGATGGCCGGTCCATCGCGGCCCTGACCTGTCCCTATATCAAGCTCCTGAACATTCCCGATGCCCCGGACGTCGATCAGGCGCGCGAAATGCTGGTGACGACAGCACACAAACTCTCCGAGCTCGCGGGCGCGGATGTCATCCATTCCAGTGTTGTGCGCCACGCGTGAACGGGAGCAGATCAGGCATGTTCATCGACACACACCTTCATCTCATCGACCAGTCGGCCCTGCATTATCCGTGGCTTGCCGGTGTCGAGGCGCTCAACCGGGATTTTCTCTACGGCGAATATGCGCTGCAGGCGCAGCGGGCCGGAATAGTCCGGGCACTGCACATGGAAGTGGATGTAAACCCATCCGAAATCCAGACCGAAATCGATTACGTCGCCAGCCTCGCGAAGCAGGAGGGCAGCCTGATTGCCGGGGCGATTGCCGCATGCCGCCCGGAAGAGGCCGGTTTTGCCGCTCATCTTGAACGCCAGAAGGCCAACCCGTTCGTCAAGGGTTTTCGCCGCATCCTGCACACCATGCCGGACGATCTGTCGGAGAGTTCCCTGTTCCGCGAGAACATCCGGCGTATGGGCGGCTCGGGCCTGACCTTTGATCTGTGCGTGCTGCCGCGCCAGATGGACAGGGCTATCGCCCTGGTCGATCTTGCCCCGGACCTGACCTTCATCCTCGATCATTGCGGCGTGCCTGACATCAAGGGCGATGATTTCACCATCTGGCGCGGCAAGATCACCGAAATCGCCGGACGCGCCAACGTCATCGCCAAGATTTCCGGCATCGTCGCCTATGCCGATGGGGCATGGCGCGCGGATACGCTCAAACCCTATGTGCAGCATGTCATCGGCAGTTTCGGCTGGGACCGGATTGTCTGGGGCAGCGACTGGCCCGTCTGCACGCTGGGCGGCGGCCTTGCCACATGGATCGCCGCGACGCATGCGCTGGTTTCAGGATGCAGCGAAAGCGAAAAGGCCAAACTGTTTTCCGGCAACGCCAAGCGGCTGTGGAGATTGTAGGCCGGAGTTCCATCCCGTTTCCGTTATCATTCAGTGATGGTTGCAGGATCCTAGTGCGTGGTTCGACAAGCTCACCATGAGGGAAGTGGTTTGGTTGCAACGCCAACGACGAACGTTGCAGGATATAGCTCCCTGCAATCCTCCACTTCCCTCATGGTGAGCTTGTCGAACCACGCCCCCCCTTGCCTGCCAGCCCCCGGCGCTTTACCTCTGGGAACCAGCAGCACAACCAACGGCGGGAGATACAATGGCAGCGGAGCTTCATGGACCGGACCTTCTCAGTGCCGTCGTGCTTTTGGGAGCAGGCGTCGTCGCCGTGCCCGTCTTCAAGCGGCTCGGGCTTGGTTCCGTACTCGGCTATCTCGCCGCCGGACTGGTGATCGGGCCATTCGGCCTCAAATTCTTCTCCGATCCGCAGACGATCCTGCACGTCGCCGAACTCGGCGTCGTCATGTTCCTGTTCATCATCGGCCTTGAAATGCAGCCTTCCCGCCTCTGGGGCCTGCGCAAGGAGATCTTCGGCCTTGGCGCCCTGCAGGTCGGTGTCTGCGCGCTGCTGCTGACCGGTGTCGGCATCGCCACCGGCTTTCCCGTCGCCATATCCTTCGTCGCCGGGGCCGGTTTCGTCCTGACCTCGACGGCCATCGTCATGCAGCTGCTGGAGGAGCGCGGCGAGATTGCGAGCACCAAGGGCCAGCGCATGGTCTCGATCCTGCTGCTGGAAGACCTGGCCATCGTACCGCTTCTCGCCCTTGTCGCCTTTCTCGCACCCATAGCCGCCACCGACGCGCCGCCGACAGGCCTGCGCTGGATGGATATCGGCATCGGTGTCGCGGCGGTCGCCGGCCTCATCGTGGCCGGCCGTTATCTGCTCAATCCCCTCTTCGGCTTCCTCGCCCAGTCCCGGGCGCGCGAAGTCATGACCGCCGCCGCCCTCCTCGTCGTGCTCGGCGCCGCGCTCGTCATGCAGGTCAGCGGCCTCTCCATGGCGATGGGCGCTTTCCTTGCCGGCGTGCTCCTGTCCGAATCCACCTTCCGGCATCAGCTCGAAGCCGATGTCGAACCGTTCCGCGGCATCCTGCTCGGCCTGTTCTTTCTCGCCGTCGGCATGTCGCTGGACCTGAGCGTCGTCACCGCCAACTGGCGCAGCGTGCTGTTCTATGTCGCCGCCTTCATGGTGGTGAAGGGCATCGCGATCTATATCGTCGCCCGCCTGATGCGCTCGTCCCACACGGAAGCGCTGGAGCGTGCAGTCGTGATGGCGCAGGGCGGCGAATTTGCCTTCGTGCTCTATTCCACCGCCACATCGGTCGGCATTCTCGATGGCCGCGCCAACGCCATGCTGACGGCCATCATCATCATCTCCATGGTGCTCACCCCGATCGCCATCATCGGCCTGCGCTATATCCTGCCGCGCGAAAAGCAGTCGCTGGATGGTGTCGATGTCGCGGAAGGCCTGTCCGGCAGCGTCCTCGTCATCGGTTTCGGCCGGTTCGGGCAGATCGCCAGCCAGCCGCTGCTGATGCGCGGCGTCGATGTCTCGATCATCGACAATGACATCGAGATGATCCAGGCCGCAGCCGAATTCGGCTTCAAGGTCTATTACGGCGATGGCACGCGTCTCGACATCCTGCATGCGGCAGGCGCTGGCCGCGCGCAGGCCGTCCTCATCTGCGTCGACAAGCCCGACACCATTCTCGCCATCGCCGAGCATATCAAGGCGGAGTATCCGCTTGTGCAGGTCTATGCCCGCTCCTTCGACCGCGGCAACACGCTGGCGCTGATCAAGGCCGGCGTCGAGTACCAGATCCGCGAAACCTTCGAGTCGGCCCTGTCCTTTGGCGAGAACACGCTGATCGGCCTGGGCGTCGCGCCCGAGGAAGCGGCGGAGATCATCGGCGACGTGCGCCAGCGTGATGCGGAACGCCTCGACCTGCAGCTCGCCGGCGGCATCCGCGCCGGCAACGATCTGATGAGGGGCAATGCACCGGTGCCGGGCCCCTTGATCAAACCACGGCAATCCGGCCGGGCTCTGAGCGAAGAAACTGCCCGCGTGCTGCCGGCGGCGCAAACCGCCGACAGTGCAAACTGATTGCAACCACCATGGAAGGACAAGCAATGGCTGAAACCGATCAGGCCATCATCGACGATATTGTCGGCTTCTGGCGCAAGGCCGGACCCGACGCCTGGTTCAAGAAGGATGCGGCGTTTGACGAAACGTTCCGCCAGACCTTTCACAACAGGCATTTCGCTGCCGCGCGGCGCGACTATGACCACTGGATCGAAACCGCCGACGGAGCGCTGGCACTGATGATCCTGCTCGACCAGTTCCCGCGCAATTGCTTTCGCGGCACCGGCCACATGTATGCAACGGACTCGCTGGCGCGCCATTACGCCGGAGAGGCGCTGGAAAGAGGCCACGATCTTGCCCTCGAGCCGTCCGTGCGCGGCTTTCTCTATCTGCCCTTCATGCATTCGGAAGACATCGACGAGCAATTGCGCTGCGTGAAGCTTTACACCGCATCGGCCCCGAGCCAGCTCGAATGGGCCGAAGATCATTACAACATCATCCACCGGTTTGGCCGCTTTCCCCATCGCAACGCCATTCTCGGACGGAAATCCACGCCGGACGAACAGGCATTCCTCGATGCGGGCGGCTTTGCCGGATAGGCGGATTTGCGGCCCCGCTGCCGAATTTTCGCCACATCCTCTTGAACGCAGCCGTACTGACTGCCATTATAAGCGCATCTGGCACCCGTAAGTTTCACCCATGACGCCAGTCAAACAGGGACTGACCGCGCCTCGATGCCGGACGAACAATCTGAAGAGCCTCCAAGTCCGGACTTGCGAAGCAAGCTGACTCTGCCCACGCAGCGTCAGCAACAATTCCCGTTTTTCTCCCCAACATCCGATTTGGCCTGCATCGCGGGCGGATTTGCGCTGGCTTTTCCAGCCGCATCCGCGCGCCGTGTCGCGCCCTGACCCGCATCTCTTAGAAGGAACCGACTTCCCAATGGAATGGATTGCCGACCCCAATGCCTGGATTGGTCTCGCCACGCTGATCGTGCTCGAGATCGTACTCGGGATCGACAACCTCGTGTTTATCGCCATCCTTGCCGACAAGCTGCCGCCCAGCCAGCGCAACCGCGCGCGCATCGTCGGCCTGTCCCTCGCCCTGATCATGCGCCTGGCGCTGCTCGCCTCCATCTCCTGGGTGGTGACACTGACGACACCGCTGTTCAGCGTGGCGGGTTTCGGCTTCTCGGGGCGCGATCTCATCCTGATCATCGGCGGCCTGTTCCTGCTGTTCAAGGGCACGATGGAACTGCACGAGCGCCTTGAAGGACATATGTCCGCCAAGGAATCCAACGTCGCCCATGCGGTTTTCTGGCAGGTCATCGCCCAGATCGTCGTGCTCGATGCCGTCTTCTCGCTCGACAGTGTGATCACCGCCGTCGGCATGGTCAAATCTCTGGAAGTCATGATGATCGCCGTTGTCGTGGCGGTAGGCGTCATGATGCTTGCGTCCAGACCGCTCATGGCCTTCGTCAGCCGTCATCCGACTGTCGTCATCCTCTGCCTTGGCTTCCTCATGATGATCGGTTTCAGCCTGATCGTCGAAGGCTTCGGCTTCCATATTCCGAAGGGCTACCTCTACGCCGCCATCGGCTTCTCCGTCCTCATCGAAGCAGCCAATCAGGTCGGACGGCATAACCGCGACAAGCGCATCACCTCGATGGACCTGCGTGACCGCACGGCAGGCGCGGTGCTGCGCCTCCTGGGCGGCGGCCGTTCCGGCGATGCCAGCCATCATTCGGATGCGCTGGATGTGATCGCCGAGCAGACGGCCGCGGGCGAAGTCTTCCACCCGGAAGAAAAGGAAATGATCCGCGGCGTTCTCGACCTGGTCGAGCGGCCGGTGCGTTCCATCATGTCGCCGCGCAACGAGGTCGAATGGCTCGACCTCAACGAGACCAACGAGGAACTGCTGGCGGAAATCCGCACACTCTCCCACAGCCGCGTGGTTCTGGCCCGCGGACGGGTCGACGAATTCGTCGGCGTGGCCCTGACCAAGGACCTGCTGTTCGCCATTCTCGACGGCGGCAAGATCGATTGGGACAAAGTGACCCGCCAGCCATTGATCCTGCATGAAAATGCCAACGTATTGCGCGTGATGGAGCAATTGCGCGGCACGACGGTGCAGATGGCGATTGTTCTCGACGAACACGGCTCATTCGAGGGCGTGGTCACGCCGACGGATATTCTTGAGGCCATTGCCGGCGACTTCCCGGATGAAGGCGAGGAAAGCCCGATCCTCGAGCGGTCGGAAGACGGCAGCATGGTGGTGGACGCCTATATCGACATCCGCCGCCTCGGCGGCCTGATCGAACGCGACCTCGTCGATGACGGCGACCGCTACACGACGCTGGCCGGTTACATCCTGTGGAATCTCGGCCACATCCCCGCACAGGGCGAAAAGCTGAAGGTCGATGATTACGAGTATGAAATCGTCGAGATGGACGGGCGCAACATCGGCAAGGTGCGGATTTCGCCCACCGAAACCGCCGCCTATATCTGATCCCACCAAAAATATTCCCGCCCCGGCTGACCCCGGGACGGGAATGGAGCATCGTCCGGCAACACGACCCGCTGGATTTGGCCTGTGGTCCCAGCGGTATGATTGTCGTGTCTGTCGTGCGGTGCCCAAGCGATAACCCCATCAATCCGGCCGAAATCAGGCGGCCTGCCGGACCCAGCTCGGGAATGGGTCGAACAGGTCTTCCCACTTGCCCGGTGTGAATTCGTCGGCATCCACCAGACAGGCGTCGAGCTGTGCCCGCAGGTGCACTTCATTCATCGGATCAACGCCGATGAAGACAATCTCCTGCCGCCGGTCGCCCCAGACCTTGTGCAGATAGGGCTTCATGGATTTCAGCCATTCCGGATGCTCCGGCCAGCGGTTGCGCGGGATCGACGACCACCACAGGCCGCGTTTTTCCGCCCGCACCAGCGCACCGGCCTGGCTGAGTTCGCCGACATAATCCGGCCGTGTCGCCAGCCAGAAGAACCCCTTGGAGCGGATGACACCCGGCCAGTTCCTGTCAAGAAAGGCATGAAGCTTCTGCGGATCGAACGGACGCCTCTCGCGGTAGACGAAAGAACGAACGCCATATTCCTCGGTCTCCGGCACATGGTCGGCAAAACCGTTCAATTCCTTGAACCAGAGCGGATGTTCCTGCGCCTTGTCGAAGTCGAACAGGCCCGTGTTGAGCACCTCACCCAGCGGTACATCGGCAAAGTCCGTCTCGATCAGCTTTGCATCCGGGTTGAGCGCGCGGATGATCTTGCGCGCCAGATCGCGGTCATAGAGAGACGAGTCGGAAATCTTGTTGAGGATGATGACGTCGGCAAACTCGATCTGGTCGACCAAAAGATCGACCAGCGTCCGGTTGTCGGCATCACCGAGCGATTCCCCCCGGTCCTTCAGAAAATCCGCCGAGGCATAATCCTTCAGCAGATTGGCCGCGTCGACCACGGTCACCATGGTGTCGAGTTTTGCCACATCGGACAGGCTGCGGCCGTTTTCGTCGCGGAAATCGAAGGTCGACGCCACGGGCAAGGGCTCGGAAATGCCGGTCGACTCGATGAGGAGATAATCAAAACGCCCCTGCTTGGCCAGGGCTTCCACCTCCTGCAGCAGGTCATCGCGCAAGGTGCAGCAGATGCAGCCATTGGTCATTTCGACCAATTGTTCATCGGTGCGCGAAAGATTGGCGCCGCCGTCGCGTACAAGCGCGGCATCGATGTTCACCTCGCTCATATCGTTGACGATGACGGCAACGCGCCGCCCCTCGCGATTGTTGAGAATATGGTTGAGCAAAGTGGTCTTGCCGGCTCCGAGAAAGCCCGAGAGCACCGTGACCGGAAGACGGTTGGGTATGGCTGTGTTGTGCATGGCTATTGCCCTCTTGGAATGGCCTGCCGCGAGGGCCGCAGCAGGCCGGATAACGTCAGTCGTGAACTTCGCCGGAGCCGCCGACGGCCACGACATTGAAAGGCTTGCCTTCGAGCGCGATCTCGCGGTCCTTCGCGAAGGCGGCAGCCTTGATCACGTGCAGGCGGCTTTTCAGCGGATCGCTGACGATGATCTCGTCACCGGCAACAGCGATGCGCGGCCGCGGCAGGCTCCAGTGGCCGTCCATGCTGTAGGGTCCGGTCAGCTTCAGCGATTTTTCGATTTTGGCGGTCACCACATTCAGCCGGTGCAGCTGGCCGTCCTCGGTGAAGATGTAGGCGAACTGCGGGCGCGCTGAATCGACGGCGAAATGCACGCGGCGGTTCGGCAGTTCGACGCGGCGGAACGGTTCGGCATTGCCCGGCTCGACCAGCACCACCGCCTGCGGACCGTAATTGCCGAGGAAATACTGCAGGCCCTTGCCGCCGAGAAGCGTGGTGATCTTTCCATCCGGCAGCGATGTCGCATAGGCGAGATGATTGATCTCGGGCGCAGCCGCGCCGGATTTGACCAGAAGCAGCCCGGTCTTGCAGGCGATGGCCAGAATATTGCCGGACGACGCTTCCCCATGCAGGTCAGGGCATGCATGCAGCGCGCCGACGGGATAGCCGTCGCTGCCGAGAACCTTGATGCCGATGGGGAGCTCATCCACCGGCTTTTCCGGATGCGGCTCGCTCACCAGCACCGTGCCGCCATAGGAGATGGCCACACCGTGATGCGGTGAAGCCAGCTTGATGCTGCGAACGTCATTCGTGCCCGCGAGAATATCTTTTTCCCTGACGACCTTCACCACGCCATCGCCGTCAAAGAACTGGGCGATATTGCCGTTGTGATCGACGAAGTGCGAAGGCCGCTGGCCCTCCAGTTTCAGATCGAGCAGTTTCGGCGCCTCGACCTTGAGGTCGCCATGGGCACCATGGTCCTCCACGGCAATCCCTGTCGACAGGACCGCCACCTCGCCGCCGTCCCGCTGCACGGCAAAAATTGTTTTCCCGCTGTCGGACAACGACAGGCCGGCCGGTGCCTTCACGTTGAACGTATCGATAATCCCGCCGGTTCGCGGGTCGAGCACGCGGATGGTCGGCTCCGCATGATCCGAGACGAAAACGCGCCAGGCGGTCTGCTCATTGGCCAGCGCGGGCAACGCGGCAAAGCCGAGGACCATGGCGAGGGGCAAAACTTTCTTCAGATGTCGTGACATGCTTATTCCTTGTGCGTCGTGGGAGTTCACAGGTATAATGTAATAACATTACATTTATGCCAATGAAAAAAGCGGAGTCATCCCCCGCTTTTTCCGGTTCCGTCGATCAGCTGCCGATAATGGCCTTTTTAAAGGCGCTGATATTGTGGTGCATCATGTCGATATAGGTGCTGGCGCCTTCGCCCGGTTCCGACAAAGCATCGGAAAACAGTGTGCCGCCGACATTCAGCTTGGTCTCGCTGGCGATCTGCTCGATCAGGCGCGGATTGGTGATATTCTCGACGAAGATCGCCGAGGCCTTGTCTTCCTTGACCTGCTTGATCAGCGCAACGACATCGGCAGCGGACGGTTCCGCATCCGTTGAAAGACCTTCGGGCGCCAGGAACTTCAGCCCGTAGGCGTGCTCGAAATAGCCGAATGCGTCATGCGATGTGATGATCAGACGCTTGGCCTCCGGAATGGCGGCGATACCGGCCTTCACATCGATCTCGGTCTGATCCAGCTTCTTGGTATAGTCCGCGCCATTCTTCTTGTAGGTATCGCAATTCGCCTTGTCGGCATTGCAGAAGGCATCGACGATGTTCTTCACATAGATCTTGGCGTGGGCAATCGACTGGAACGCATGCGGGTCGAAGGCACCGTGATCGTGGTGATGCTCAGCGCCTGCCTCCGCATGGCCTTCTTCCTCTTCCTGCGCCTTGAGGGGCTCGATACCCTTGGTCAGTTCGACAATGGGCGCCTTGGTACCGCTGGCCTCGACCAGCCGCGGCAGGAAACCTTCAAATCCCAGACCATTGACCAGAACCACATCCGCCTTTGCCAGCGCCGCCGCATCCGATGGCTTGGGCTCATAGACATGGCTGTCGCCGTTCGGGCCGACCAGATTGGTCAGCGAAATCTTGTCGCCGCCGACGTTCTTGGCAAAATCCTCGATGATGGAAAAGCTGGAAACAACCTTCAGGTCAGCCGCGAAAGCGGTGGACGAAGCCGCAGACAGTAACAGTATAACATTCAGAGTTGTAGCGAGTTTAAAAGCTTTGCGCATTGGTAGTCTCCTTTATCGAGGTTTAGGCGGTTCTGTGGCGGTGGGAACGCATGCGGCTGCTGAGAACGCCGCGTGAGCCGATGAGAATGGAGGCGATATACATCGCACCGGCGGAAAGGATGATCGCCGGGCCGGATGGCAGGGCGAAATGATAGGAAATCAGCAGGCCCGCAACGCAGGATATCATCCCGATCAGGATGGCAACGGCGCACATCGGGCCGACACGGGTCGTCCAGAAGCGCGCGCCGGCGGCAGGCAGCATCATCAGGCCGACCGACAGCAGCGTCCCGAGCGCCTGGAAGCCGCCGACGAGATTGAGCACCACCAGCGCCAGGAAGATGAAATGCACGGGCGTGCCGATGCGGCTGACCGAACGCAGGAACAGGGGATCAAGGCACTCGGCCACCAGGCCGCGCCAGAAAATGGCGAGGGTCACGATGCTGACGCCGCAGATCAGGCCGATCAGGCTCAGCGCCTCGTTGTTGAGCGCAAGAACGGTGCCGAACAGCACATGCATCAGGTCGACATTCGAGCCGCGCAGCGAAACGATCATCACCCCCAGCGCAAGGGATATCAGGTAGAAGGCGGCCATCGAGGCATCTTCCTTCTGGATCGTGAAGCGCGACACCGCCCCGGCGCCAAGCGCCACGATCACCCCGGCGATCAGCCCGCCGATGGTCATCGGCACGATCTGCAATCCGTAGAGCAGGAAGCCGGCGGCGGCCCCCGGCAGGATGGCGTGCGACATGGCATCGCCGGTCAGGCTCATCCGCCGCAGCATCAGGAACACGCCGACAGGGCAGGAACTGAGCGACAGCGCCAGCGAGCCCAGCAGCGCACGCTGCATGAAGCTGTAGTCGACGAACGGTGCAATAAGGAAATCATACATCCGGATTACGCCCCGCTCGAACGGCTATGGTCGTGATCATCATTGTGCGCATGGTGTTTGTGGTCATGCGCATGATCGTGGCCATGACCGCCGGTCGCGGACAATTGGGCATCATCCTCGCACCAGGGCGCACTCTCGGCCCAGGCCTCGTGGAACTGCCGCGCATGCAGCAGGTTTTCCGGACGAAGCGTCTCCCGCGAGGCGCCCCAGGCAATGGGCTTGCGCGCCAAAAGCAGCGTTTCGGGGAAATGCTCCCGCACCAGGTCGAGATCATGCACCACCACCATGATGGTGCGCTTTTCGCCATGCCAGCGCTTGATCAGCGCGATCAGGTCACCGACCGTCTTGGCGTCGATGGCGTTGAACGGCTCGTCGAGAAGGATCAGATCGGCGTCCTGCACCAGCACCCGGGCAAACAGGGCGCGCTGCAATTGCCCGCCGGACAGGCTGTCGATGGGGCGTTTTTCAAAGCCGCCCAACCCGACGCCCATCAGGGCCCTCGAAACCTGTTCACGGTCACCGGCGGTAAAGCGGCCAAGCAGGCCGCGCCGGGGCCAGAGCCCCAGCGAAACGAGATCGATGACACGCGCCGGAAACGAGCGGTCCAGTTCCGATTGCTGCGGCAGATAGGCGACGCGAACGCCCTTCTCGACCACGACGGAACCGGACATCGGCTTGAGAACACCGACAATACCCTTCATCAGCGTCGACTTGCCCGAACCGTTCGCACCCACGACGGCCGTCAGCGAACCGCGCTCGACCACACCGCTCAGATGATGAACGGCAGGGTGACTGCGATACCCCAGGGTAAGGTCGCGAAAGGTCAGGCATTGGTCAGTCATGGTCTATCCGCATGCTCCGGACGGCGGTGTTCGGTCGGTCACGTCCATCCGGCATCTTCTTGACGTCTCGATATGTGATGTTATTACATTAGTCAACAATGGCAAATTTGAGAACAGACGAAATTAATTTATCCACTGGCAGCCGATGACGCCGCTGCTTATCTTAGAGACAGCAGATTTTTACGGAAACGGACTTGTTTACGGCAATATCACGCGCTAGCGACTTAAACGTGTACGTTCAGGAGACCCGAAGGCAATGACAACCGCCCATGAGCTGACGAAGAACCAGACCCTGGTGTTCAATACGTTGTCGCGCGCCGAAGGACCCTTGAGCGCCTACACCATCCTCGACCAGCTACGCGGTGACGGTTTCCGTGCGCCGCTGCAGGTCTACCGCGCCCTGGAAAAGCTGCTCGACTACGGCATGGTCCACCGCCTCGAAAGCATCAATGCCTTTGTCGCCTGCGCGCATCCCCACAATCACAGCCACAATCACGGCATGATCGCCTTCGCCATCTGCGAGAAATGCGGGCAGGTCTCGGAATTTTCCGACGATATCATCACCCAGCGGGTGCGCGAATGGACGACGCAGAACGGCTTCAAACAGACCAAGACCACCATCGAAATCCGTGGCGTCTGTGCCGCCTGCGGCACCGCCTGATCAGGCCTTGTAGGCCCTGAGGAACATATCAACGCCCGCGGTCACCGTCTTGCGGATCTGCTCCGCTTCCGGTTCCTGTTCCATCTGGCCGAACAGACGGCGGCGCAGCAGACCCGAATGGAAAAGGTCTGAGAGCTGATAGGCCGCCATCTCCGTGTCCTCGATGGCCAGGAATCCTGCCGCGACGTGCTTGTCCAGCAGCGCGCGTATCAGGGCAAGGCCCTTTTTCGGCCCTTTCTCGTAAAAGCTGGAACTCATGGACGGCATGCGCTCCGCCACGCCGATGACGACCCGCTGCGCCCTTATGCCGGCATTCGAGGTAATGAGCGTCGACAGAGAAATGCCGAACTGGATCAAGGCTTCGCGCAGGTCGCCGTTGTTGCTCTCCAGCGCCTGATAGATACCGTCGAAGAGCGCTACTTTGTATTGCTGGCACAGATCGATGAACAGCTCTTCCTTGTTGCTGAAATAGACATAGATCGTGCCCTTCGACACGCCCGCTTCACGGGTAATGTCATTCATGCTGGCCGCATCAAAACCCATCTGCGAAAAGACGCGATTGGCCCCATCCAGTATCTGCTGCCGTTTGACGGGATCCTGCCCCGCGGCCAGACGGCCGGGGCGTTCGGAAGCGGTCATGCCTGGGTCCATAACGGGTGCCTTGGTAGACGACATAGTAGTCAAGTTTCCTCATTTTCGATTCTTTTTCGAACCAAGCGGTTCGATCCCCTTGATATGCGCTCTCATTTGCGCTATGTCAACGATCGAACCGATTGGTTCAATCAGTTTTCAGATTGAACATCTGTAGAAAGAGCTCTCTATGTCCGCGCCGAAATCCACCAACGAGGCTGAGATTCGTCAGTTCCCTGCACCCGCCCCTGCTTCCAAAGTCGAAGCACCGGTGAAAAGTGAAGCCCCGCAGCACGACGTGGTCACTGCGACCCCGGCACCGCCAAAACGCTCGGTGAAGCGCTTCATATTGCCCGTCATCATTGTCGCCGCTGTCGGCGCCGGTGCCTGGTATGGCCACGAATGGTGGACAACGGGCCGCTTCATGGTCTCGACCGACGACGCCTATATCCAGGGCGACATCACCGCCATTGCCCCCAAGATCACCGGCTATATCGATACGATCAATGTCGTCGCCAACCAGCGCGTCAAGGCAGGCGATCCGCTGATCACGCTCGATAATGGCGACTATACCATTGCGGAAGAACAGGCCGAGGCGCAGATCGCGACACAGCGCCTGACGCTTCTGCGCATTCAGGCCCAGACGGAAGCCGCCAAGGCATCCGTCAAGCAGGTCGAAGCCGGCAAGGTCGCCGCACAGGCGGTCCTGACCAATGCGGAAGCCGCTGCGACCCGCGCCGGCCAGCTGCATGCCACGCGTTTTGCCTCCCAGTCACAGCTCGACGATGCCACTGCGGCGTTGGATCAGGCCAAGGCCAACCTCGTTTCCGCCGATGCCCAGATCGCTGCGGCAGTCGCCAATGTCGGTGTGCTGGAAGCCCAGTACAAGGAAGCCGAGGGATCGATTGCCTCGCTGCAGCTGAGCAAGGACAAGGCCGCCCGCGACCTCTCCTTCACCGTCATCCGTGCGCCTCTCGATGGCGTTGTCGGCAATCTCTCGGCCAAGAAGGGCGATCTCGTCACCCCCGGCCAGCGGCTTGCCGCCCTCGTTCCCGTCAATTCGCTCTATATCGACGCGAATTACAAGGAAACGCAGCTGCGGGACATCGTGCCGGGCGAAAAGGTACGGGTACGGGTCGACGCGCTCTCCGGCGACACGTTTGAAGGCACCGTCGCCTCGATTGCCCCGGCATCCGGCGCCGTGTTCTCGCTGCTTCCGGCCGAGAATGCCACAGGCAATTTCACCAAGGTTGTCCAGCGTGTCCCGGTTCGCATCGCCCTGCCCGCCGACATTCTGGCATCCGGCAGGCTTCAGGCGGGCTTGAGCGTCATCGTTGACGTCGATACCCGCACGGCACCGGCCAAGTAAGCGCAACCAGCACCGGACCCGAGATCATGTCGAGCACGACCATCAGCGGAAAGCCAGCGGCACCGGCCGTGCCGTCCGATCACATCGATCCGAAGAAAGCCATCGCCTTCGTGGCGATGGTCTTCGGCATGTTCATGGCCATTCTCGACATCCAGATCGTTTCGGCATCGCTTGCCGAAATTCAGGCGGGTTTGAGCGCAAGCTCCGACGAGATTTCCTGGGTCCAGACCTCCTATCTCATCGCCGAAGTCATCATGATCCCGCTGTCCGGCTTCCTCGGCCGGCTCCTGTCGACGCGCGTTCTCTTCACCATTTCGGCAGCGGGCTTCACCGCGGCCAGCATCCTGTGTGCCACGGCCACCAACATCGACCAGATGATCGTCTACCGCGCCATCCAGGGTTTCATCGGCGGCGGCATGATCCCCAGCGTGTTCGCGGCAGCCTTCACCATCTTCCCGCCCTCCAAGCGCTCGGTCGTCTCGCCCATCATCGGCCTCGTGGCCACGCTGGCGCCGACCATCGGGCCGACCGTCGGCGGCTATCTCAGCCACGCCTTTTCCTGGCACTGGCTGTTCCTCGTCAACGTCATTCCCGGCATCATCGTTGCCTTTGCCGCCTGGAACCTCATCGATTTCGACAAGGGCGACAAGTCGCTGTTCAGCAAGTTCGACTGGTGGGGTCTGGCCGGCATGGGCGCGTTCCTCGGCTCGCTCGAATACGTGCTCGAGGAAGGTCCGCGCAATGACTGGCTGCAGGACAGCACGATCTTCTTCTTTGCCATCGTTCTCGTCCTCGGTGCGCTGCTCTTCTTCTATCGCGCCTTCACCGCCGAGGAGCCGATCGTCGACCTGCGCGCCTTCAAGAACCTCAATTTCGCCTTCGGCTCGGTGTTCTCCTTCATCATGGGCGTCGGCCTCTATGGCCTGACCTATCTCTATCCGCTCTATCTCGGCCGCATCCGGGGATATGACGCGCTGATGATCGGCGAAGCCCTGTTCGTCAGCGGTCTCGCCATGTTCATGACGGCACCCGTCGCCGGCTTCCTGTCCAACCGGATGGATCCGCGCCTGATGATGATGATCGGCTTCATCGGTTTTGCCGCGGGCACCTGGACCATGACCGGCCTCACCGCCGATTGGGATTTCTATGAATTGCTGCTGCCGCAGATCCTGCGCGGCTGCTCGCTGATGCTATGCATGGTGCCGATCAACAATCTGGCGCTCGGCACCCTGCCGCTGTCCCGGCTCAAGAACGCTTCGGGCCTGTTCAACCTGACACGCAACCTTGGCGGTGCCGTGGGCCTTGCCGTCATCAACACGATCTTGACGGATCGCGGTGTCAAGCATTACGCCCAGCTGTCCGAAAAGGTGCGTTGGGGTAATCCGGAAGCCGAGAATCTGATGGCCAGCATGGCCAAGAATTTCCAGTCGCACGGCATTGACGGCTCGTCTGCGGCACTCAGCCGGATTTCCGGCATGGTGCACCAGCAGGCCTCGCTGATGTCGTTCATGGACGTCTTCTATATCCTGACGATGCTGTTCGCCTCGCTGGCGCTTTTTGCCGTGCTCATGCGCAAACCGGCCCCTGCCGCCTCGGGCGGCGGAGGCGGCGGACACTAACATCCCTCGCGGTGGTCGTGCTTGGTTCGACAAGCGCACCACACCGCAGCTTTCCGCCACATCGTCATAATGACCGGTTTCCCCACGGGATTTGCGCCGAATTGCCGCCCGAATCCGGCACGGCAATCCAGCCGGGAAAAGCAGCGCGACAGCACCCCGCCAGAGGCGGTCATTCCCCGAATTTTTGCAAAATAATGTTAGTCCGCTAACCGGATTTTTCCTGCCCCGGCCGATCCTTGTGGATGAGCATGTCGCAGGAAATCAAATGCGACATTCATTATTCGGCTAACTGCCGCTCATGCCAATCTTTTTGTCGTTATGGGAGCAATTCAGCCGACTGTCCGGACACTGTCATAATTCTCTCACGTGCGAATTGCTAAGCCACCAAAAAAATGTTTCACTTCTTTCCACTGCTCAGCAAAAGACGTTCGCGAGCCTGTCATCTAACTGACATGAGAGCCCTATATCGGGAGGCAGGAACGTCGAAAACAGAGCCAATGACGTTTGTCGCTTAAACAGGGGTGTTAAAATGGTTGTTTCTTCAAAACGCTTGCTCTCTCTATCGACAGCGCTGCTGTTCGCAAGCACCACGCTTTCGTTCGCGGATGCACCGGCTGATCTGGTTGCCGCCGCGAAAAAGGAAGGATCGCTGACGACCATCGCATTGCCGCACGACTGGTGTGGTTATGGCGATATCATTGCCGGTTTCAAGGCAAAGTACGGCCTGACCGTCAACGAACTCAATCCGGATGCCGGATCGAAGGACGAAGTCGAAGCGATCAAGGCCAACAAGGACAACAAGGGCCCGCAGGCGCCTGACGTCATCGACGTCGGTCTTTCCTTTGGCCCCGATGCCAAGAAAGACGGCCTGACACAGCCTTACAAGGTTTCCACCTGGGATTCGATCCCGGCCGAACTGAAGGATGCCGACGGCCACTGGTATGGCGACTATTACGGCGTCATGTCACTCGAAGTGAATACCGACATCGTCAAGAACGTTCCGAAGGATTGGGCTGATCTGCTCAAGCCGGAATATGCCAACACTGTTGCGCTTGCCGGTGATCCCCGCGCCTCCAACCAAGCCATTCTCGCCGTACAGGCTGCCGGTGCATCGACTGGTGCCAAGCCCGGCGCTGCTGCTGCCGAAGCCGGCCTGAAGTATTTTGCCGACCTCAACAAGGCAGGCAATTTCGTTCCGGTCATCGGCAAATCGGGCACGCTGGCACAGGGTGCAACCCCGATCATCATCACCTGGGATTATAACGCCCTCGCTGGTCGTGATACGCTCAAGGGCAATCCGCCGGTTGAAGTCGTCGTTCCCGCATCGGGCGTTCTGGCCGGTGTCTATGTCCAGGCTATCAGCGCCTATGCACCGCATCCCAATGCCGCCAAGCTGTGGATGGAATATCTTTATTCCGACGAAGGCCAGATCGGTTACCTCAAAGGCTATTGCCACCCGACCCGCTTCAAGGATCTGATAAAGAACAACAAGGTACCGAAGGAAGTCCTCGACAAGCTGCCGCCAGCAGCAGCCTACGAAAAGGCTTTCTTCCCGACGCTTGATGAACAGGCTGCCGCCAAGGAAGTCATCACCAAGGGCTGGGACAAGGTTGTCGGCGCCAACGTCAAGTAATCTCTGACCATCGGATCCCCGTGGAAACATCCGCGGGGATTCCCTTTTTCAGAGACAAGGCGCGCCCTGCCTGAACCAACGGTCAGTTTGTTCGCTTCGCAATTGATGCGGTAGCGTCTATAATGCAGCTCAGAAAGCGGTCTTCAAAATCCATGAGTGTGATTTCAGAAGCAAGCACCTCCTCTATCCCACCTGCCGCCACCCAGGAGCGCAAGCGCTTGTCGCTTGACTGGCTCGGTGTCATGCCGTTCTTCCTGTTTGCCGTGATGTTCCTGGTTTTGCCGACGATCTATCTCGTCGCCGGGGCGTTCCAGGATGCGCAGGGCAATCTGACGTTCGCCAATCTCGCCAACCTGTTCCAGCCGTCCATCATGGATGCCTACTGGATTTCGATCAAGATCTCGCTGACATCGGCGCTGCTTGGCGCGTTCATCGGTTTCAGCATCGCCGCGGCCATTACCCTGGGCGGCCTGCCGAGCTGGATCCGGGCGCCGATGATGACGTTTTCCGGCGTCGCCTCGAATTTCGCCGGCGTTCCGCTGGCCTATGCCTTTCTGTTCACGCTCGGACGGACGGGCCTCGTCACCTATCTCCTGGTCAACGTCTTCGGGTTCAATCTCTACGCGCACGGCTTCAATCTTCTCAGTTTCTGGGGCCTGACCATCACCTATCTCTATTTCCAGATTCCGCTGATGGTGCTGATCATCACGCCGGCGCTGGACGGGCTGAAGCGTGAATGGAAGGAAGCTGCCCTCATTCTCGGCGCAACCGGACCGCAATACTGGCGCATGGTCGCCTTCCCGATCCTGTGGCCTGCCCTGCTTGGCACCATTCTCCTGCTTTTCGCCAATTCCTTCGGTGCCATCGCCACAGCCTATGCGCTGACCGGCTCATCCCTCAGCATCGTCCCGATCGTCCTCTACGCGCAGATCCGCGGCGACGTCCTGCAGGACCCGCAGCTCGGCTATGCCCTGGCCTTCGGCATGATCGTCATCACCGGCATTTCCAACGGCATCTACATCTGGATGCGCGCCCGCAGTGAACGGTGGCTCAAATGAAGATCAATCGTTTCTGGTCCTGGCTCGCCCTCGCATTCGGCATTCTCTATTTTGCCCTGCCGCTGATAGGCCTGTTTGAATTTTCGCTGCGCATGCGGCGCGGGGTCTATTCGCTCGATGCCTATTGGGTCGTGCTGAGCGACCCCGGTTTTCAGGCGACGTTCGCCTATTCCGTTGTGATGGCCATCGCCACCATTTGTGTGGGTGTGCTGCTCATCGTTCCCACGGCCTATTGGGTGCGGCTGCGCCTGCCGGGCTGGCGGCCGTTCATCGAGTTCATCACGCTGCTGCCGCTGGTCATTCCGGCAATTGTCATCGTGTTCGGCTATATCAGGCTGTACAACACCTCCTCGATCCTGCCGCTGACGGGCTCGGCCGTGGGCACGAACATCCTTTTGTGCTTCGGCTACACGACGCTGGCCCTGCCCTATATGTACCGCGCCGTCGATACCGGTCTCGGTGCCATCGATATCCGCACCATGACGGAAGCCGCCGAAAGCCTTGGGGCAAGCCGGATAACCATCATGTCGCGCATCATCCTGCCCAATGTGCTCGTCGCGGTTCTCTCCGGCGCATTTCTGACCTTCGCCATCGTCATCGGCGAATTCACCATGGCAGCCCTCTTGAACCGTCCGGCTTTCGGGCCGTTCCTGCAGCTGCTCGGCGCCAATCGTGCCTATGAACCGGCGGCGCTCTCCGTCATCGCCTTTGCCATAACCTGGGTTTGTATGGGGCTTATCCAGGTCGTCACCCGCTTCAACAAATCCCTCGCTGCAACCAAGCGATAATCGGGAACCTTGCCAATGTCATTTCTCACCATCAGCCATTTGAAAAAGAGTTTTGGAGCCACGACGGTTGTTCATGATTTCAACCTGAGCATCGAGAAGGGTGAATTCATTTCCTTCCTCGGCCCCAGCGGTTGCGGCAAGACAACGGTGCTGCGCATGGTCGCCGGTTTCGAAACCCCGACATCCGGCACGATCAGCATCGGCGGCAAGGACGTCGTCAACCTCAAGCCCAACCAGCGCAATATCGGCATGGTGTTCCAGGCCTATGCGCTTTTCCCCAACATGACCGTGGCACAGAATGTCGCCTTCGGCCTGAAGGTTGCCAAGAAGCCGCAGGCGGAGATCAATGCGACGGTGCACGAGATGCTGTCGCTGATCAAGCTCGACCATCTGGCCGAACGTTTCCCCTATCAGCTCTCGGGCGGCCAGCAGCAGCGCGTGGCGCTCGCCCGCGCCCTTGCCACCAAGCCGCAGGTTCTCCTGCTCGACGAACCGCTGTCGGCGCTCGACGCCAAGATCCGCGTGTCGCTGCGCGAGGAAATCCGGGCGATCCAGCGCAAGCTTGGCATCACCACGATTTTCGTCACCCACGACCAGGAAGAGGCCCTGTCGATCTCCGACCGTATCGTCGTGATGTATGAGGGCAAGGCCGAGCAGGTCGGCGCGCCATTCGAGATTTACAACCAGCCCTCATCGCGTTTCGTCGCATCCTTCGTCGGCACGCTCAACACGCTGGATGCGGTTGTGCGCGATGCGGCCACCGGCACCATCACCGTCGACGGCAAGGACGTGTCGATCGGTCTGAAGCGTCTCAACGGCCACAAGACCGGCGACAAGATTTCCCTCGCCGTGCGCCCGGAGGCCGTGAGCCTCGGCGGTGCGACCGGCAATCGCGAGACGACGCTGGACGGCAAGATCAACAGCGTGCACTTCCTCGGCTCGGTCATCCGCATCCGCGCCTCGCTCGGCCAGAACACCGTATCCTTCGATACGTTCAACGATCCGAGCGCGCCGCCGCCGGTGCCGGGCGAAGACGTCAAGGTCAGCCTTGCCGCCAAGGACCTGCTGGTTCTGGAGCACTGAAGGCCAATATTGCTTGCAATCGGCAATCATGCTATTAGCTAGGCTACATTAGCTAATAGGATACTATCCATGGTCACCGTGAATATGCACGAAGCCAAAACCAGGCTTTCAAGCCTGGTCGAGGGTTTGGAAACTGGTCGCGACAACGAGATCGTTCTGGCACGTAATGGCAAGCCCGTCGCCAGACTTGTGGCCTATAGTGCTCCGAAACGCTTCGGCGCAGCACACCATATTCTTGCTGGCTTGAACCTCCCTGAAACGGTGGAAGAGTTCAATGCAGGCGATGCCGAGATAGCAGCAGATTTTGCAGCGAGTGGCGAGCAAGACATTTTTCCATGAAAGTCTTGCTCGATACGCACATCGCGATCTGGATTGCTGCGGGCAACCCCAACGCTTCGCAGAAAATCAAGGATATTGCTGACGATCCCGAAAACTCCTTGTTCATCAGCAGCGCGGTCATATGGGAAATCGCGATCAAGCACGGCAAGGGACAGTTGGCTCTTCACCCGCTTGAGGCCAGGTCATCGTTTCATCAGACAGGAATGACCGAACTGCCAATCAGCGTTGACCACACACTGGCGCTTACTTCGTTGGCCCAATACCCGGATCATGCAGACCCGTTTGATCGCATAATGATTGCCCAAGCTCTGTACGAAGCGATGCCATTGTTGACCGCCGACAAGAAACTTTGGCGCTATCATCAAACGCTCGTCATTCCTGCTTGATCGGACCAAGCAAAAAGGCGCTGTTTCCAGCGCCTTTAATTTGACGATTGAAGCAGGCCCGGAGCCTATCCTTCAATCGCTTCGTCCAGCAGCTTGAGCGCTGCTTTCTTTGTCAGTTTGACCGGATTGCCGCCAGCGGTCGGATCGACAATCGCCATGTCGGCGATCAGTTCCTTCTGCTTCTTGCTCATGTTGAGATCCTTGATCAGACCGGGCAGCGCATGCGGCACCTTCAGCTCCTTGCGCAGCTTGATGATCGCCTTGGCAAAGCCGTCGAACCCGCCCTTGATGCCGATATAGCTGGCCAGCCGCGCAATGCGCTCTTCCACCGCATCGCGGTTGAACGCCAGCACGTAGGGCATGAACACCGCGTTGGTCATGCCGTGATGCGTGTCATACAGCGCGCCGATGGGATGCGACAGCGAGTGGATCGCGCCGAGCCCCTTCTGGAAGGCGGTGGCGCCCATGGCCGCCGCGCTCATCATATGGGCGCGCGCCGTCAGGTCCTTGCCGTTGGCATAGGCCTTGGGCAGGTTTTCGAACACGAGGCGGATGCCCTCGACCGCGATGCCGTCGGCCATCGGGTGATAGCCCGGTGCACAATAGGCCTCGAGGCAATGCGCCAGCGCGTCCATGCCGGTACCGGCGGTGATGAAGGCGGGCATCCCCACCGAAAGCTCCGGATCGGCGATGACGATTGCCGGCAGCAGCTTCGGATGGAAGATCACCTTCTTGGTGTGGGTCTCTTCATTGGTGATGACACCGGCGCGGCCCACTTCCGAACCCGTTCCCGCCGTGGTCGGCACGGCAATGATCGGCGCGATGACATCGCTGTTGGCGCGCGTCCACCAGTCGCCCACATCCTCGAAATCCCAGACCGGCCTGGTCTGGCCCGCCTGGAAGGCGATAAGCTTGCCAAGGTCGAGTGCCGAACCGCCGCCGAAGGCGATGACGCCGTCATGCTTGCCCTTCTTGAACACGGCAATGCCGGCAGTGAGGTTGGATTCGACCGGGTTGGGTTTCACCTCGGAGAAAACGCCGTAGGGAACCTTGGCATCGTCGAGGATTTTCAGCGTGCTCGCCACCACCGGCAGCTTGGCCAGGCCGGGATCGGTGACGAACAACGGCTTCTTGATGCCGGTCGCTTCGAGAACCTCGGGCAGTTCCTTGATACGGCCCGCACCGAAGCGAACGGTGGTCGGGTAATTCCATTTGGAGATCAGCTTGCTCATCATGTGTCTCTTTCAGAAAATCAGATCGCTTCACGCAGGTGGAAGGATTTGGGACGGGTCAGGTTGCCATAGCCGATGGCGGACATGGCAGCGCCCCTGCCGGTTTCCTTGACGCCGGTCCACACCAGCGCCGGATCGATATAATCGCAGCGGTTCATGAACACCGTACCGGTTTCGATCCGCTCGCCGATGGCGGCGGCGCGGTCCGTATCGGTGGTCCACAGCGACGCCGTCAGGCCATACTGGCTGTCATTCATCAGCGCCAGTGCCTCCTCGTCATTGCGCACCTTCATGATGCCGACAATGGGGCCAAAGCTTTCCTCGCGCATGACGCTCATCTGGTGGTCGACGCCGGTCAGCACTTCGGGCGCGAGGTAGGGCGACCCGGCCGCGTCATTGGCAACGCGCATATTGACATGCGCCTTGGCGCCCTTGCGCAGGGCTTCCGCCTTCTGTTCACGGATGAGTTCGGCAAAGCGCGTCTGCGCCATCGGCCCCATCGTCGTTGCCGCGTCGAGCGGATTGCCGACCACATACTGCTTGGTCAGGTCGACAAAGCCGTCGACGAAACGGTCATAGACATCCGCATGCACATAGATGCGCTCGATGCCGCAGCAGCACTGGCCGGAGTTGAAGAAGGCGCCGTCGACCAGATTGGCCACCGCATGGTCGAGATTGACGTCCGGCAGTACATAGGCCGGGTCCTTGCCGCCGAGTTCAAGCCCGAGCGACATGAAGGTGCCCGCTGCCGCCTTTTCGATGGCGCGGCCGCCGCCGACCGAGCCGGTGAAATTGACATGGTCGATCCGGCCCGACCCCAGCAGTTTTTCGGTCTGGGCATGGTTCAGCACGATATTCTGGAAAACGCCCTTCGGCAGCCCGGCCGCAGCAAAAGCCTGGGCAAAGCGCTCGCCGACCAGCAGCGTCTGCGCCGCATGTTTGAGAATGACGGTATTACCAGCCATCAGCGCCGGGATGATCGTGTTGACGGCGGTCAGATACGGATAATTCCACGGCGCAATGACCATGACGACGCCCAGCGGCACGTGCTTGATGTAGCGGCGGAAGCCGGGCTTGTCGTTTTCGATGACCGGCGCAAGCGCCCGTTCGGCAATCCCGACCATGTAGCGGGTGCGTTCCTCCACGCCGCCCTTTTCGCCGCCATAGCGCACCGGGCGGCCCATCTGCCAGGCGATCTCCGGCACGATCTCGTCGTTCATGCCAAGCAAGGCATCCAGTGCCGCAAGGCAAAGCCGGCCGCGTTCGGCAATGCTGGTCTGCGACCAGCCGGCCTGCGCCTGCCTTGCCGCTTCCACGGCCGCGTCGATGGCCTTGTCCGTTGCAACGGGACGCTCCGCGTAGACGGAGCCGTCGATGGGGGTGATCAGTTTGACCGTCTCGGTCATGGGTAAACCTCTAGCCTGTGTTTTCCAAAAGCTGGCCCCGCCCCGCGGACGCATGCCGCGGGACAGGCCTTTGCCGTGATCTTCAATACCGTTCGAAACCGCGATGCAACTCCCAATCGGTGACGCGGCGGTCATATTCGAACTGCTCCCACTTGGCGGTGTGCACGTAATGCTCGACCACCTCGTCGCCGAGCGCCGTCTTCAGCATCTTCGACTTCGCCAGCGTTTCGGTCGCCTCGCGCAGGGTCTTGGGGATTTCCCGCAACCGCGCCCCGCCATAGGCATCGCCCTGGAACGGCTTGTCGAGTTCCAGCTTCTCGTCGATGCCTGCCAGGCCCGACGCGATCAGACCGGCAAAGGCGAGATAGGGATTGAGATCAGCCCCGCCGATGCGGCATTCGATGCGGATGCCCTTGGTGCCTTCGCCGCACAGGCGGAAGCCCGCCGTCCGGTTGTCGAGGCTCCAGACGTTCTTCGTCGGCGCAAAGGTGCCCGCCTGGAAGCGCTTGTAGGAGTTGATGTAGGGCGCAAGGAAGAAGGTGAAGTCGTCGGCATATTTCAGCTGCCCGGCCACCCACTGCCGCATCAGCGGCGACATGGTGTGTTCGGCGTTCTTGTCATAGAACAGCGGCGTCTTGCCATCTGCGCTCCACAGCGAGTTGTGCACGTGGCTGGAACTGCCCGCCAGCGCATAATCATATTTCGCCATGAAGGTGATTGCCTTGCCCATCTGGGTGGCGATTTCCTTGCAGCCGTTCTTCATGATCACATGCCGGTCGGCCATCTCCAGCGCTTCGGCATAGCGCACATTGATTTCTTCCTGGCCCGGCCCCCATTCGCCCTTGGAGTTTTCGACGGGAATGCCCGCATCGAACAGACCGTTGCGGATGGCGCGCATGACGGCGTCTTCCTTGGTGGTCATCTGGATCACATAGTCCTGGATGTAAGGCGATGCGGTGGTCATGCCCTTCCAGTGCTTGGCACGCGCACTCTCATAGGTCTCGTCGAACAGGTAGAATTCCAGTTCCGAGGCGAAGTAGGCGAGATAGCCCCGCTCCTTCAGCCGTGCCAGCTGGCGCTTCAGGATCGCGCGCGGCGAATGGGCGAGATCCTCGTGATGGTGATGGTCGAGAATATCGCACAGGACCAGCGCGCATTTTTCCAGCCACGGAATATGGCGGATGGTGGAAAGGTCGGGCTTGATGACGAAATCGCCATAGCCCTGTTTCCAGCTGGCCGCCTTGTAGCCGGGCACCGGCTCCATGTCGATGTCGTTGGCCAAGAGATAGTTGCAGCCGTGCGTCTCGTCATGGGCGGAGTCGACGAAGAAGCTGGCATGAAAGCGCTTGCCGATCAGGCGGCCCTGCATGTCGACGAAGCAGGCCAGCACCGTGTCAATTTCGCCATTGGTTACATGGCGCTTTAATTCGTCGAAACTCCAATGTCCGGGCATTTCTTGTCTATCCTCAAACAGAATTTGGATTGGGTCAAAAGACAGGGCGGCCGGCCCGAGCCCGCCGCCCCCGTTTTGCAATCAGCCGCGTTCGCCGACGGCCTTTTCAGCGGCAGCGATCTCGGCGGCACGCTTGGCCACGGCATCGCCGATGGGCGGGCCCTGGAAACGGCGGCGTTCGAAGCCGAACCAGACAACAGCCGTCACCACCAGGAAGCCGACGGTGATGTAGAGAGCCCATTCATTCGGCGGCTGGATGCCGATGATGAAGATCAGCGCCATGGCAAGGATCGACAGGATGGCGAACAGCTTGAACATGCCTTCACCCAGGTTCCATGGTCCCATCTTGTTCCATTTCGGCGTACCCCAGGCGAAAAAGCCCAGCGCGATCGGAATGGCGAAGGAGAAGAACAGGAAGATGACCGTGCAGGAAACGACCACCGAATAGACCGGCGTGTCACCGATGGACACCATGTTCGACCCCCAGACGAACAGCACCGCCAGCGTGGCGCCGGTCCAGATGGCGGCGACAGGCGTGCGGTATTGCGGGCTGACCTTCGACAACAGGCTCGATCCCGGCAACCCCTTGTCGCGGGCGAAGGCGAAAATCATGCGCGAGACCGAAGTTACCGTCGCCAGGCCGCAGAGGAACTGGCTGATGAAGATCAGGAAGTAGAGAATGTTCTTGACGACAGGATTGACCTGTTCGCCCATCGCCCAGAAGAACACGTTCCAGCCCTGTCCCGCCGCCGCATCCATGCTTGGCAGCATCAGCACGAACGAGCACAGCATGATGTAGCCGAATACGGCCGACCAGAGCACCGACGAAACCATGCCGCGCGGCACGGAATGCGCCGCCTTGACGGTTTCTTCGGAAGTATGGGCGGATGCGTCATAACCGGTGATCGTGTAGATCGGCAGCAGCAGGCCGAGCAGGAACACCCACAGGCTCGAGCTCGTTGGCCAGACGGGGCTGCCGGTCATCGATCCATCCGCTGCCGGCGTCGGCATGCCGGAATAGTTGGCGAATGTGAACAGGCGGCTGAATTCGAACGACTTGGCCGAAGCGAGGCAGACCACCGACAGGGCAATCGCCGTGGCGAAAATCAGATAGCCGGAAAAGTCGGTCAGCTTGGCGGTGAGGCCGATGCCCATATGGTTGACCAGGGCCTGGATGCCGGTCAGGACGATCAAGAAGATGATCTGCACCGTGATGGAATCCGTGATCCCGAGATAGGTGCCGAAGGCGCCGATGAAGAAATAATAGGTGCCGACATTGATCGCGCCGAGCACGGTGATCAGCCCGAGCAGGTTGAACCAGGCTGTCAGCCAGCCGGTGCCGCGATTGCCGAGGATCGAACCCCAGTGATAGAGGCCGCCTGCGGTCGGGTAAGCCGAGCTGATCTGCGCCATGGCGATGGCGAAAACCGCCGAGACCAGGCAGCCGAGCGGCCAGCCGATGCCGATGGCGGCACCGCCGGCACCCGCCGTCGCCTGCCCCAGCGAATTGATGCCGCCGGACAGGATGCAGATGATCGAAAACGAGATGGCGAAGTTGGAGAAACGGCTCATGCGCCGTTCCAGTTCCTGGGCATAGCCCATGCCGTGGAGAACTTTGATGTCCTCCGATTTATCCACGTCGGTATAATCTTGGTGTGTCATCGTACTCACGTTCCCCGTTATTTTTGAGAAATTTCTAACGTCAGATACCAATCCTTATGCGATCCTGTTTGCAGCCTTCCTGGTTGTGGAAAGCGGCCCCTGGGCAATTTCCTTCAAAATGGCCGAGAGGGTCCCGGCCCATGCTTTTTCTTCTTTGGGTGTGGTGATGAGATCGTTGCGGATCTCGATCATCACCGCGGCAAGCCCTTGCGCCGACGCATGGCGTTCAAGCGTGTAATAGACCCGGTCGGCGGGCGAATAGGGCTCATTGATGCCGACGCAGTATTGATCGAGCGCCTGCAGGCCCGCAATCAGCGGTGCGGCAACCTGATCGTAATCGTCATGGATGATGCCGATGTGCCAGGGCCGCTCGACCCCGCGATAGACCGGCGTGAAGGAATGCACCGCCACATAGACCGGCGCCGGAAAGCCCTTGCGCGCACGCTCCCGTGCCAGTTCTTCGATGGCCGCATGATAGGGCTGATGCGACAGCGCGATGCGCCGCTGCCTTTCCGCAGCATCGAGCCCCGTATTGGCGGGCACCGTGGTCAATTCGCTCGTGGCCGGGGTGAGATCGGGCGCATCGAGCGGCCGGTTGCAATCGATGATCAGCCGCGAGACACAGGATTCAACCAGCGGCGCATCCAGCAGCGCTGCCATCCCCTGGCTGACCCCCAGCGCGCCGGGGTCCCAGGCGATATGCTTTTGCAGATCGTCCGGCTCGAGGCCGAGACGGCCATAGGGCGCGGGAATGTGGTTGGAAGCGTGATCGCAGAGAATGACAAACGGCGAGCCACCATCGGGGTTGGATACCCGGACCGGCTCCCAGACACTGTGCGTGGCCTGCGATAATCCCATTTTGCCCTCTTCGGCAATTTGTACTTTGTATTACATTTTGTATTTTTATTTCCACTCACGTATGATTTGATACACAAGTCACAAAATTGTCAAATGCGAAAATTGCGTTTCTTGACTTTGACCGAAAGAAGTTTGATGGGAACAAGCATTTCCGAACTGATCAGCGAAAAAATCGATGCCATGTCGACGTCGGAACGCAAGGCCGCGCAGACCCTCATCGCCAACTACCCGCTGATCGGCCTGCGTACGGTGGCGGAGTTTTCGGCGCAGGCGGGGGTCAGTTCGCCGACGATCCTGCGTTTCGTCTCGCGTCTCGGCTTTCAGGGCTATCCGGAATTCCAGCAGGCCCTGCAGCAGGAGCTGGCAGCCCAGATCCAGTCGCCGCTCAACCGCGCGACAATCATTCAGTCATCCAAGGGCAGCGCCGCTTACCCCCTGATGGAAGCGGCCATCGAGAACATCCGTGAAACGTTTCACCATCTCTCGACGCAGCAGCTGGAAGATGCGACGGAGGCGCTCAGCCGCACCCGCACCCATGTCTATCTGCTCGGCGGCCGCTTCACCGATCCGATCGCCATCTACATGGCGGCACATCTGAAGATCATCCGTTCCGGCGTCACCCATCTCACCGGCCAGGAAAGCAACTGGCGCGATCAGTTGATCGACATGGGCAGGAAGGATGTCCTCGTCATCTTCGATATCCGCCGTTATCAGGACAGCCTCATCCGCTTCGCCGAGAAGGCGCAGGCGCGCGGTGTCGAGATCGTGCTGATCACCGACCAGTGGCTGTCCCCCATCGCCCGCTTCGCCCGCCATGTCATCGCCGGGCGCACGGCCGTCCCCTCGCCCTGGGACTCCTCCACCACGCTTTTCCTGATGGCGGAAACCCTGATCGCCGGGGTGACGCACAAGCTGCAGAACAGCAGCGCCGAACGCATCCGCGACATGGAACAGTTGCGTGACGGCTGAGATTGTCATTGCCCGGCAGGCACATTGATATACAAATGCTCACCCGGGCTCTGGGCCTGCGTTCGAATCGAATAAAGCAAGGACATAATCATGCAGCAAGCTGACATTGGATTGATCGGCCTTGGCGTCATGGGTGCCAATCTCGCGCTCAATATTGCCGAAAACGGTTATCGCGTCGCGGTGTACAACAGGACGGTGGAGAAGACCCACGCCTTCCATCAGGAAGCGGGCGCCCTCAAAGACAAGATCATTCCCTGCGAAACGCTGGAAGACCTGGCCAAAAACATCCGCGCACCCCGCCCGATCATCCTGATGGTGAAGGCAGGCGAGGCCGTCGATGAGCAGATTGCGGCGCTGAAGCCCTTCCTTGCCAAGGAAGACATCATCATCGATGCGGGCAATGCCAACTTCCATGATACGGTCCGCCGCCTGAAGGAACTCGGCGCCAATGATCCGACCTTCGTCGGCATGGGCGTTTCCGGCGGCGAGGAAGGCGCACGGCATGGCCCATCGATCATGGTCGGCGGCACGCCCGAATCCTATGCGCGCATCGAACCGGTCCTGACAGCCATTTCGGCGAAGTATGAGGGCGAATCCTGCGCCGCGCTGCTCGGCCCCGATGGCGCCGGTCACTTCGTCAAGACGATTCACAACGGCATCGAATATGCCGACATGCAGATGATCGCCGAAATATACGGCATCCTGCGCGATGGTCTCGGGCTGTCGCCGGTTGAAATCGGCAAAATTTTCGACAAGTGGAACAAGGGCCCGCTCAATTCCTACCTGATCGAAATCACCGCCAAGGTGCTCGCCGCCACCGACACGGAAACCGGCAAGCCGGCCGTCGAGATCATCGTCGACAGCGCGGGCCAGAAGGGCACCGGCCGCTGGGCTGCCATCGAGGCGCAGATGCTCGGCATCCCCGCAACCGGCATTGAAGCGGCGGTTGCCGCGCGCTCGATTTCCGCGCTGCGCGGCGAACGCGCCAAGGCGGCCAAGGCCTATGCCTCGCTCGGCACGCCCAAGCTTGCGGGCACGGACCAGTCCTTCATCGACGCACTCGAACAGGGCCTGCTGGCCGGCAAGATTGCCGCCTATGCGCAAGGCTTTGCCGTCATGTCAGGTGCTTCGGCCGAGCATGGCTGGAACATCCCGCTCGACACCACGGCGAAAATCTGGCGCGCCGGCTGCATCATCCGTTCGCAGTTTCTCGACGAGATCGCCTCGGCTTTCGCCGGTGGCGGCCAGGACAATCTGCTGTTGGCGCCATCCTTCGTCGAACGCATGAAGACAGCATCGACGGCGTTGCGCGATGTGGTTGCCAAGGCGGCCGTGGCCGGTCTGCCGACCCCGGCGCTCGCTGCTGCTCTCGGCTATTTCGATGGCTACCGGCAGGCGCGCGGCACGGCCAATCTCATCCAGGCGCAGCGGGACTTCTTCGGCGCGCACGGCTTCAAGCGCGTGGACAAGGAAGGCGATTTCCACGGCCCGTGGTCGGATGTCGGCTGACAATTTCAAGCGCTAAAATGATTGCCTGAAACCGCCTCCGCCAACGGGGCGGTTTCTTTTTGGGTTGATCACGGCGTTCCCCGCGCTCCGCTCGGCGGGGTGGCGTGGATGCGGCCCCACGCCCGGCGCAGCTGCCGCGCCGAGGCAAACCCCGTGCGCTCCGCCACACCCTCCATATCCAGCCGCGTATGGCTGAGGATTTCCTGCGCCAGCGCCACCCGCAGGCGGTTGAGATAATCGGGAATGCTCATTCCGGCATGTTCGTTGAACAGGCGCGACAGGTGCCGCGGGCTGGTTGCGGCGATATCCGCCAGGCTTTCCAGCGTCCAGTGTTGCGCCGGGTCGGCGGCGAGCCGGTCCTGCACCCGGTGGATCGCCGGGTGGATGTGGTTGCGTCCGTCCAGCCATGGCGACCATTGCGGATCGCTGCCGCTGCGCCGGAGATAAACCACCAGATAGCGCGCGACAGCCACCGCGCAGGCCGGACCGGCCATCTCGCTGACCAGATGCAGCATCAGGTCGATACCCGCCGTGATCCCCGCACTTGAGTAACGGTTGCCGTCCTCGACATAGAGCCGGTTGTCCAGCACCCGCGCCGTCGGCACCAGCGCGCGCAGCTCGTCAACCGAAGCAAAATGCGTGGTACAGATGCGGTCATCGAACAGGCCGGCACGCGCCGCCAGCAAGGCGCCGGAGCAGATCGTCACCAGCGTCTGGGCTTCCCCCACATGCGCTTTCAGCCAGGCGACAATGTCCGCATCGCGGTGTCCATGCGCCTCCGCCCCGCTGCTCGCCGCCGTGTCCAGCAGCGTCGTGGTATCACCCGCCAGCATGATCATCGCATCATCCGGCACATGGTCGGGCAACGGCTCGATGCCGCTGATGGTCAAGCCGATGGACGTGGTGACACTGGCCAGCGGGCCGACATAGCGCACGTCGAAATGCACCGCGCTCTGTTCCAGATTGGCCTTGCGCAGCACCTCCACCGGTCCGGCAATGTCCAGCAGCAGCGCCCTTGCGGGCACCACCACCAGAACATCGATATGACGGGATTGCTCGGGCTTCATGCGGCCAGCGCCTGCCCCGCCCCGTTCAACGCCTCGTCGACCGTCACGATCCGGGCAAAGCGTCCGGCCAGCACCAGCTCGGTGCGGGCGCGGATCTCGTCGGCACTGAAGATGCGCCCGGCGGCATTGGTCATGGCGAAGGTCAGCGTCGCCTCGGAGACGTAATCGACGGTATAGCCGAGATCCGAGGCATGGCGCGTGGTGGTCTCGCAGCACTGTTCGGTGCGGATACCCGACACCAGCAGCTTGCGGATACCGTTCTCGGTCAGCCAGACATCGAGCCCGCTGCCGACAAGCGCACTGTGCCGGGCCTTGTGGAACACGACATCGGCTTCGAGCGAAACCGGTGCCAGCGGCTTGATGAAGCCGGAGTCCAGTGCAAACGGGCCATCGCCGTCGACATGGAAAATCTGGATGACCGGAAGGCCGGCAGCCTTGGCGCCATCGATCAGCCGCTGAATATTGGCAATGAAAGCCTGTGCTTCGGCTTCGTTCCAGTAGGCGCGCTGGCGGAAGGATTCCTGCACGTCGATGACGATGAGAGCGGTATCTGCGGACATTTCTGGCATCTCCTGTGTGTTGATATCCCAACAGTACAATGCGATGCAATCGGCAGATACGCATGCAGCGGACGAGAAGCGGACAAAAAAGGACATCGATCGCATTCCTTGCACTTCCATATGGTGCGTGGTTCGACAAGCTCACCATGAGGGAGGGAGTTGGCTGCAAGGCTAATTCTGCAATGTTGCTGAATACAGTTCCCTGCAATCCTCCACTTCCCTCATGGTGAGCTTGTCGAACCACGCACCAACTCCATTGCAAGCGTTGTCAAAGATTAAAGAACCATGCACGCTCACTGTCTCCGCCACGGAGACAATCCATCAAGCGGCGGACAGCTTCCGCGATGGCATCCGGCATTCCATATGTGAGGCAACACAGTGCAATCCATGGCTCAGGTGCAAAAGCACCGGGCGGAAGGGACGGATATGTCGACGCATTCCTATCAGCACCGCATGCATGCGGCGCAAACCCCGAACAGCCCCCTGTTCTTCGTCTTTCACGGAACGGGCGGCGACGAGAACCAGTTCTTCGATTTCGCCCGCCGCCTGATCCCGTCAGCCGGTATCGTCTCGCCGCGCGGCGATGTCTCGGAACATGGTGCCGCGCGCTTTTTCCGCCGCACCGCCGAGGGCATCTACGACATGGACGATCTCGCCGTGCGGACACGGGCCATGGCGGATTTTGTCAAAGCCCATAAGGACGCTGCCAATCCATCCGACGTTGTCGGTCTTGGCTATTCGAACGGCGCCAACATTCTTGCCTCGGTCATGCTGGAGCAACCTGAGCTGTTTGACGCGGCCGTCCTGATGCATCCGCTGATTCCGTGGACACCGGCG
>NZ_CABSQF010000041.1:0-39198 GCF_902479695.1 uncultured Phyllobacterium sp.
TCACCGATAATGATGCCCCGCGTGGCGAGGCATTGGCCGAATCCCTCGGCATGGAAATTTTCGGCATGCGCGGCCGCACCGCCATGCCGATGCTCGATACGGAAGCCGGGCTCGATAAAGCTGTGGCTCTGGCTGCGCAGAAGAGCGGAAAGCCGGTGGTTGTCGCCGATGTCTGGGACAATCCGGGCGGCGGTGTTGCCGGTGATGGCACGCTGATCCTGCGCCGCATTATCGAGCGCGGCATCGATAACGTGGCGGTGGCAACGATCTGGGATCCGATTGCCGTCACGTTCTGTCTCGCTGCGGGCGAGGGCGCACGGATTCAGCTGCGCTTCGGCGGCAAGGCGGGGCCGGATGGCGGTGCACCGCTGGATGCCCGGGTGGAAGTCGTGAAGGCCGTGCAGGAAGGCTGGCAGAGTTTTGGCAAAAGCCGGGTCACCCTTGGACCGGCCGCCGTCATTCGTCTCGAAGGCACGGATATCGAGGTCATCCTCAATACCAATCGCACCCAGACATTCGAGCCGGACATTTTTTCCAATCTTGGCATCGAACCCGCTGCCAAGGACATCCTGCTGGTCAAGTCGACCAACCATTTCCATGCGGGTTTCGAGCCGGTCGCAGCCGAGATCATCTATATCGATGCGGGCGCGCCCTATCCGTCGAACCCGAAGAAGACCGACTACCGGAAATTGTCCCGCGAAATCTGGCCGCGGGTCGACATGCCGTTCTGACCGGCCTGCAACCTGCTGCTACCGGCCCTGCCGGTAGTAGGCTTCCAGCGCCGCCAATCCCGCCTTCAGTTCTTTGGCACCGCGTTCGCCGAGCCTAGCAAACAGCTCGGTCTCATAGTCGTGCGCCATCGTCGCCAGATGCTGATACGCCTTGCGTCCCGCCTGCGTCAGTTCCAGATGTTCCGTGCGACGGTCGGCGTCATCGCGCTTGCGCTTGAGCCAATGGCGCTGCTCCAGTGAAAACACCGCCCGGCTGACCTTGGTCTTGTGCATGGATGAATGTGCACCAATGGCCGTTGCCGACAGCGCCCCGAACTGGCCGAGTGTCGCCAGCGTGCGCCATTCCGGCCGCGTCAGGCCATATTCATCGCGGTACTGGCTGGCAAAGCGCTGGCTGATCGCCTCTGCCGCCTTGTTCAGCCGGTAGGGAATAAAATCCTCCAGCACCAGCGGCGGCATCGCCGCCTCATTCTGTTTCCCGGTCATTTGATCTCCTTTGCCGTTGATAGTTACAAAAAAGATCGTCACAAATGCAACTAAATAGATCGGGAGGATTGATCATGACCCTTCACTACATGCCGGGCTTCGGCAATGACTTTGAAACCGAATCGCTCCCCGGCGCGCTGCCGCAGGGGCAGAACTCGCCGCAGCGCTGTGCCTATGGTCTCTACGCGGAACAGCTGTCCGGCTCGCCCTTCACCGCGCCGCGCGGCATCAATGAACGCTCCTGGCTGTACCGCATTCGACCGTCGGTCAAACATTCGGGACGTTTCACGCCCGCGTCGCGCAAGGACTGGAAGACCGCACCCAATCTCGACGATCACGAGCTGCCCATCGGCCAGCTGCGCTGGAACCCGACACCCATGCCGCAGGAGCCGGTGAATTTCATCGACGGCATCCGCACCATGACCACGGCAGGCGACGTGCACGGCCAGACCGGCATGGCCGCCCATGTCTATGCGTTCAACCGCGACATGGAGGATGACTACTTCTTCAATGCCGATGGCGAAATGCTGCTGGTACCGGAAAAGGGCCGCCTGCGGGTATTCACCGAGATGGGCATCATCGAGATCGAGCCCTCGGAAATCTGCATCATCCCGCGCGGCATGGTGTTCAAGGTTGCTGCCCTTGACGGCGAAGCCCGCGGCTATATCTGCGAAAACTACGGTGCGAAATTCGCGCTGCCGGATCGCGGACCGATCGGCGCCAATTGCCTCGCCAACCCGCGCGATTTCAAGACGCCGGTTGCCGCCTATGAGGACAAGGAAACCCCGTGCCGCCTGCATGTGAAATGGTGCGGCAAGTTCTATCGGACGGATCTCGGCCATTCCCCGCTCGACGTGGTGGCATGGCATGGCAATTACGCGCCGTATAAGTACGACCTGCGCACCTTTTCGCCGGTGGGCGCCATCCTCTTCGACCATCCCGATCCATCGATCTTCACGGTACTGACCGCGCCATCCGGCGAGGAAGGCACCGCCAATGTGGATTTCGTCATTTTCCCGCCGCGCTGGCTGGTTGCCGAACACAGCTTCCGCCCGCCATGGTACCATCGCAACATCATGTCGGAATTCATGGGATTGGTTTATGGTCAGTACGACGCCAAGGAGGAGGGTTTCGTTCCCGGAGGCATGAGCCTGCACAACATGATGCTGCCGCACGGGCCGGATACAATGGGCTTCAACAAGGCATCGACCGTGGAACTGAAGCCGCACAAGCTGGAAAATACCCTGGCCTTCATGTTCGAAACCCGTTTCCCGCAGCATCTCACGCGGTTTGCGGCGGAACTGGACTCGCTGCAGGACAATTATGCCGATTGCTGGACGGACCTGAAGAAGCGGTTCAACGGCACACCCGAAGGAGATTGGTCCGAATGAAACTTGCATCTTTGAACAATGGAACGCGGGACGGCAGGCTCGTCATCGTATCCAGGGACTTGACCCGTTTCACCGATGCGTCGTTTCTCACACCCACCCTGCAATCCGCACTCGACAACTGGGGGCGCATTGCGCCGCATCTGGAAGCGCTGGCAGAAAGTCTCGACCATGGGGCTGTCCCTTCCGAGCGCTTTCACGAACATGAGGCGCTGTCACCATTGCCACGCGCCTTTCAATGGGCGGATGGATCGGCCTACGTCAACCATGTCGAGCTGGTACGCAAGGCCCGCGGGGCGGAGATGCCCGAGAGCTTCTGGACCGATCCGCTGATCTATCAGGGGGGCTCCGACAGTTTTCTCAGCCCCCGCGCGCCGATCGTCATGGCCGACGAAGCCTATGGCATCGACATGGAAGGCGAAGTGGCCGTCGCCGTCGACGATGTGCCTATGGGTGCGACGCCCGATCAGGCGCGCAATGCGATCCGTCTCATCATGCTGGTCAACGATGTCAGCCTGCGCGGGCTGATCCCGGCGGAACTCGCCAAGGGTTTCGGTTTCTTCCAGTCGAAACCGTCTTCGGCTTTCTCGCCGGTTGCGGTCACGCCGGATGAATTGGGCGAGGCGTGGGACGGCGGCAAGGTGCATCTGCCGCTCAGTGTCGACTACAATGGCAAGCCGTTCGGCCGGGCCAATGCAGGCCTCGATATGACCTTCGATTTCCCGGTTCTGATTGCCCACGCGGCCAAAACCCGCCCGCTGTCGGCGGGTACGATCATCGGTTCCGGCACCGTTTCCAACAAGCTGGATGGCGGACCGGGCAAACCCGTCGCGGAGGGCGGGGCGGGTTATTCCTGCATCGCGGAAATCCGCATGATCGAGACGATCAATCACGGCGCCCCGAAGACGGCATTCATGCAGTTTGGCGACACGGTGCGCATTGAAATGAAAGACAATGCCGGCCATTCCGTTTTCGGCGCCATCGAGCAGCAGGTGACACGCTATCAAACGGACGCCGAGTGATGAACGGGCTCGTCCTCTTTGATTATTGGCGCTCGTCGGCAAGCTACCGGGTGCGGATTGCCCTGCAAAGCCTCAAGCTGAACTATGAAACCGTTCCGGTTAATCTGCTGAAGGGCGAGCACAAACAACCGGACAATCTGAGCCGCAACCCGCAAGGCCTCGTTCCGACGCTGGCCATGGACGGCAGGATGATGACACAGTCTCTGGCCATCATCGAATATCTCGATGAGATTTACCCAGATGCAGCGTTTCTGCCCCCCGATCCAGCGGGCAGGCAACGCGTGCGGGCGCTGTCCTATGCCATTGCCATGGATATTCACCCGGTCTGCAATATGGGTGTGACCGCGCATGTCATGGATATCACCGGGGGCGGCGATGCCGCGCGCGGCGCCTGGATGCAGAAGTTCATCGCGCAAGGACTGGAAGCCTTCGAACGGCTCCTCGACAATCCGGATACCGGCAAGTTCTGCCATGGCGACAAGCCGGGCATGGCCGATTTCTGTCTTGTGCCGCAGGTCTACAATGCCCGCCGCTGGGGCGCTGATATCTCAGGGTTGAAACGGGTCAATGCCATCTCCAGTCGTTGCGAAAAACTCAAGGCCTTCGTGGCAGCACATCCCGATAAAGCCAAACCTGACGTATAGACATTGTTGACACATCAAGTGGAACTCGTCATTGTATCGACAATGATGATACAAGGAGTTGACTATGCGTGTGACCGTGAAGAAATGGGGGAACAGTGCTTCGGTGCGCATCCCGGCCGCTGTCATGGTTGCGGCGCGGCTGCAACTCGACACGGTGGTTGATGTGCGTGAAGAAGATGGCCTGATCATCATCGAGCCGGTCCGTCAGGCCGAATATGACCTGGATCAGCTGATCGAGGGCGTCACATCCGAGAACATGCATTCCGAGGCCGACTTTGGCACTGCCGTCGGCAAGGAATCCTTTTGATGCCGACCTACGTACCCGATGCCGGTGACATCGTGTGGCTGCATTTCAATCCCCAGGCTGGTCATGAACAGGCCGGACATCGTCCCGCCGTCGTGCTCAGCCCTGCCAGTTATAATGGCAAGACCGGCCTCATGCTGTGCTGCCCCATGACCACGCAGATCAAGGGGTATCCGTTCGAAGTGCTGATCGCAGGTGATCGACCAGGCGTAGTCCTAGCCGATCAGGTCAAGAGTCTCGACTGGCGAGTTCGGCGCGCAATGCACAAGGGCAGCGTGTCGGCAGCAGAACTTGCCGAAATCCGCAGCAAGGTCGCCGCGCTGATCGGCAAGCGTTAGAGACAACGCCTATTCGGCTTCTACACGGCCTTCCGGCCAGATGCGAGCGACGTCGATTTTCAGAGCGGCGATCCCCTCAAAAGCATCCTCTATGCTCATGTTCAGAACATCAGCGGCATGGCGAAGTTCATTGTCATCCTGGAGCCGGTTTACAACCCATCCAAGTTTGCGTTCGATGTCCTGACCATAGGCCTTTGTGGTCTTTTGGACTGCTGCATCAGGAATGGAACCATAGCCTCTGACCAACATTCCAAAATCAATCGCATCACGGTATGCAATCGACCGGTCGTGGCAGCGATCCGCGTTCGCCAAAAGCTTTTCAGCGAACATGTCCGCGACAACAAGAGCGGGAACACCGAGCTGCTCATCGATATGCCCCTGCACATCGATGCGCGCTTCGCGGATAATCTCAAATTTTATGGTCTGGCCATGCAACAGCAAAGCAGTCCGCAAACCATATTGATCAATCTTGAAGGTGCGCAGGGATTCAACCGGTTCCGGGAAAAACGCACGAATTCCCTTCTCCACTGCCGCTGAACGCAGTTCACGGTATCCATCCGCATCGGAGCAGAGAAAATCAACGTCCAGGGATTGCCGGTATTCGCCAAGCTTGAGAACGATTGCCGTATCACCACCAAACCAGCAATGATTGGCAGACAGAAACGCATGATCCATCAGCCCAAGCGCTTCAACGATGACGCGATGTTCCTGCCTCTTGGATTCCTGCATGACTTTCCGATCACGTTTTTCCATCCTACACTATGCAGGAACCACTATGGATGGAAAAGTCAGGAAATCAGCAATACACCATTACCGAAAACCCGCGTCAGCTCCCGAATGAGTTTGGCTTCACGGGTGGTCAGGTGCTCGGCATCGACAAAGCGCCAATTGCGCTCGTAGAGCTCAAACGCTTCTTCCGCTGGAATTGGACGCGCAGCATACCTGTTCCACGCGAGCAGTTTCAGCTCGGGGAAATCAGCGGGAATAATAGGGGCTACAAAAACTGCAGTCATCATGCACTCAATATAATGCACAACCAACCCGATTTATAGCCCGCTCCGTTGTACCTTATTCCGCAGCAGCCACCTTGATCACGCCACGGCGGATCTGGTCTTCTTCGATCGACTCGAACAGAGCGCGGAAATTGCCCTCGCCAAAGCCTTCATCGCCCTTGCGCTGGATGAATTCGAAGAAGATCGGGCCGATCACGGTCTTGGAGAAAATCTGCAGCAGGATTTTTGTCATGCCGCCATCGATCACGCCTTCGCCGTCGATGAGAATGCCATGCTTCTTCATCCGGTCGATCGGTTCATCGTGGCCATGCACGCGCTCATGCGACATGTCGTAATAGGTCTCCGGCGGGCCCGGCATGAACTTGAGGCCATTGGCGTCGAGCTTGTCCGTCGCGTCATAAATGGCTTCCGTACCGACAGCGATGTGCTGGATGCCTTCGCCCTTGTACTTGCGCAGATATTCCTCGATCTGGCTCTTGTCGTCCGTCGATTCATTCAACGGAATGCGGATCTTGCCGCAGGGGGAGGTGATGGCGCGGGAAACGAGGCCCGTCAGCTTGCCGGCGATGTCGAAGAAGTGAATCTGCTTGAAGCCAAACAGCTCCCGGTAGAACGCCCACCACTTGTCCATATTGCCGCGATAGACGTTATGGGTCAGGTGATCGAGATAATAGAAACCGACACCTTCCGGCTTCGGGTCGCGTTCGCCCAGCCACTCGAACTCGTCCTCATAGACCGAGCCTTTCTCGCCATATTTTTCGATGAAATAGAGCATCGAACCGCCGATACCGACAATGGCGGGAACATCGATGGTCTTGTCATCGCCGGTATAGGGTGTCGCACCCTTGGCAACCGCATGATCGAAGGCATGCTTGGCATCGACCACGCGCCAGGCCATGGATGGCGCACACGGGCCATGCTCACCGACGAATTTCGCCGCATGGGAATTGGGTTCGGCATTGAGGATGTAATTGATGTCGCCCTGACGCCACAACGTTATGTTCTTGGTGCGATGCCGGGCAACGGGCTTGTAGCCCATGCGGGTGAAGAGCTCTTCCAGCTTTTCCGGCTCCGGATGCGAGAACTCGACAAACTCGAAACCATCCGTCCCGGCTGGATTTTCCTTGCTGATCGTAGCGACCGGTGCGTCGTGCGGAAATGGGCCCATGGCATCCTCCTCTAAATTATCCGCATTATCGCGCAAATGGCATGCAAAGTGTTTGCATTTCAGCGCTCCGCGGAGGCATAATGCGCACATTTCGTGCATATAACCATCAAGGAGAGCATGAGTGGAGCAACTTGACGCGTTTGACCGCAAAATATTGTCTTCTTTGCAGGAGGATGGACGACTCACGAACAACGAGCTTTCCGAGCGGATCAACCTGTCCGCCTCGCAATGCTCGCGCCGCCGCTCCCGGCTGGAGGAGGAGGGATTCATTCGCGGCTACAGGGCGGAAATCGATCGCGAAAAACTGGGTCTTGGCATCGTCAACATCATCTCTGTCACACTTGCCACCCATAACAGGGACAACGCCCGCCGCTTTTCCGACCTCATTTCAAAGTTGCCGGAAGTCATGGAAGCCCATGCACTGACGGGAGAGATGGATTATTTCATCAAGGTGGTCACACCAGATTTGCGGGCGCTCTCGGCCTTCGTCAACGACGTGCTGCTGCCGCATGAGTCCGTACAGAACGTCAAGACCGCCATCGTGCTGGACACATTGAAGGAGGATGGCAGGCTGCCGATTTGATACCAGTGCTGCAATCCTCATTTTGAGATTGATAAATAGGGTTGAATATTATATCAATATGAGTACCATATTTCATACACAATGGAGTTTGCCATGCAGCGTGTCGAAGCCTCTGTGGCGGTGACGGTATCGGACCTGAAAAAAAGTCCAACCGCCATCATGAATGAGGCACAGGGCGAAGCCGTCGCCGTCCTCAATCATAATCGCGTCATGGCCTATATGGTCCCGGCTGATGTTTACGAAGCCATGCTTGATCGGCTGGACGATATCCATCTGGCCGAGATCATCAAATCCCGTTCGGATGAGAAGGGCGTTCCGGTCGATATCGATGACCTTTAAGCTCGAATTTCTCCCCTCTGCGCGCAAGGAATGGGATAGGTTGGGAGCAACCATACGCCAGCAACTGGTCAAGAAGCTGAGAGAACGCCTGGAGCTTCCTCGTATAGCCAGCGCCGCCCTGCATGTCATGCCCGATCATTACAAGATCAAGCTTCGACAAGCGGGATACCGGCTGGTTTATCGTGTAGATGACGAAACCATCACCGTGCTCGTTGTTGCCGTCGGGAAACGGGAACGCGGCGAAGTCTATGAACGCGCCAGAAAGCGCTAGAGCCATTTCAAGGATACAGCGTCTTGCGCAGCATGGGGTAAACCCTGGCATGGCCGAGCATATAGGCCTTAAGGCTATTGCTGTCGAACAGGCCATGAAAGGCCCGGCCAAGAATATTGAGCCCGCCGGTATAGGCACCGAACGCCGGCATGATCATGCGGGTGTGGTCGGTGACGAAGCAGCGCCGCTGTACCGACTGGCCGCGCCTTACCACCTTGGCGGCCGGATGCAGATGCCCGGCGATTTCACCCCGCGATGCGGTTTTTGAAGGTTCGTGGCGCAACACCAGCGCCCCGAAAGCCAGTTCCGTATAGGTCTCGCCGGGAAGATCAGCCGGACGCTCCGGATCGTGATTGCCCGTGATCCAGATCCAGTCGCGGCCATGCATCAATGTCGCCAGTTGCTCGGCATAGATGGCGGGCAGGCGCGCGGCGGCATCGCCATCGTGAAAACTGTCGCCAAGGCTGATGACACAGGCGGGTTGATAGCGGGCAATGCTTGCCGCCAGTGCCTTCAATGTGGAGGCGGTATCATAGGGCGGCAGCATCATGCCGCGCCGGGCGAAGGACGAGCCCTTTTCGAAATGCAGGTCCGAGACGATCAGGATGCGATCGGCCTCCAGATAAAGCGCACCGGACGGGTCACATATGGCTGCATGGCCGGCAATATCGGTCTCGACCGCGCCGTGCAGCATTGTCCGTGTCGTGTGAACCGCCAGATTCATGTCCGTTCCATCATCTCGCGGGTCAGTTCGTCGGCAATCTCTTCAAGCAGCGTTTCGTGGGCTTCGCCCGGAACACGCTCCTTGCCGATTTCCATCATCACGGGAACGGCGAGCGGCGATATCCGGTCGAGCTCCTTGTGGATGATGTGACCCTTGATTCGTGCCAGCATATCGGCAAGGCGGCGAATGTCGAGAAGCCCGGTGGCGGCATCGGCCCGCGTGGCCTGGATGAGAATGTGGTCGGGTTCATGCGTGCGCAGGACGTCATAGATGAGGTCTGTGGAGACGGTCACCTGCCGTCCGGTTTTTTCCTGCCCCGGATGCCGCTTCTCGACAAGGCCGGAGATCAGCGCGCAATTGCGGAACGTGCGCTTCAGCATCCAGCTTTCCGACAGCCATGCTTCGAGATCATCGCCCAGCATATCCTCGTCGAAAAATTCGGAAAGCGGCAGTTCATCCTTCCGGAACATACGGCCCATATCGCGCAGGCCCCAGATCGACAGCGCGTAATCCGTGGCGACAAAGCCGAGGGGCCGCGCCTTGGCCCGCTCCAGCCGCCGCGTCAGCAGCATGCCAAGGGTCTGATGCGCCAGCCGCCCTTCAAAGGGATAGATCACCATGTAATAGCGTTCACCGCGCGGGAAGGTTTCGACCAGCAGGCTGCCGGGATCAGGCAGCACCGATTTCTCCTTCTGGATTCTCAGCCAGTCGCTGACCTGATCGGGCAGCGCACCCCAGCGATCCGGATCGGCCAGCATGGAGCGCACCTGATCGGCGAGATAGGTGGTCAGCGGGAATTTTCCGCCGGCATAGGCGGGGATTTTGGCGTCGAACCCTTCCGCATTGGAAACAAGGCATTCGTTCTCGCGAATGCCTTCAAAACGCAGCACGCGCCCGGAGAAGAAGAACGTATCGCCCGGCGACAGGGCTTCGAGAAACGACTCTTCCACCTTGCCGAGCACCGGGCCGCCGCGCGCATTGCCCCCCTTGCCGCGCTGGCGGGTGAGCCGCACATTGAGGCTGGGCGCCTCGATAATAGTGCCGACATTCAGCCGGTATTGCTGGGCAATGCGCGGATGCGTCACGCGCCAGGAACCATCGGCGGTCTGACGGATTTTGGCGAAGCGTTCATAGCTTTTCAGGGCATAACCGCCGGTGGCGACGAAATCGACGATCCGGTGAAACGTTTCACGCGGCAAGCCCGCATAGGGCAGCGCCGTCTTAATCTCCTCGAGAAGCGCATCCGCATGAAACGGTTCAGCGCAGGCCATGCCGAGAACGTGCTGGGCCAGCACATCCAGCGAACCCTCGCCGAGCGGCGGCGTATCCTGGGCACCGAGATAATTGGCATCGAGCGCCGCTTGGCATTCCATCACCTCGAACCGGTTGGCCGGAACCAGGATGGCGCGCGAAGGCTCGTCCATGCGGTGGTTGGAACGGCCGATGCGCTGCGCCAGCCGGCTCGCCCCCTTCGGCGCACCCACATGGATGACAAGATCGACATCGCCCCAGTCGATGCCTAGATCAAGCGTCGATGTGGCAACGACCGCGCGCAGGGCATTGCTGGCCATCGCCTGCTCGACCTTGCGCCGCTTGCTGACATCCAGCGAGCCGTGATGCAGCGCAATCGGCAGATTGTCATCATTGGCCATCCACAGATCGTGGAACAGGCGCTCCGCCTGACTGCGGGTATTGACGAAAATGAGCGTGGTCTGGTGGCGTTTGATCGCCTCGTAAATGCCCGGCAGGGCATAAACGGCTGAATGACCGGCCCAGGGAATACGGTCGGATGTTTCGAGAATGGTGATATGCGGTTTGGCACCGCCTTCGACCTTCACAAGGCTGGCCATGGGCCTGCCTTCCAATTGCGGCAGCAACCAGCGCCGCAGGGCATCCGGATCGGCAACGGTTGCGGAAAGCCCGATGGTCTGCACGCCGGGCTGCAACTTGCGCAACCGCGCCAGTCCCAGCGACAGGAGGTGCCCGCGTTTGGATGTCACCAGCGAATGCAACTCATCGAAGATGACATAACGCAAATCCGAAAAGAACCGTCCGGCATCCCTGTTGGCGATCAAAAGGGCGAGCTGCTCCGGCGTGGTCAGGAGAATATCGGGGGGAATAAGCTTCTGGCGTTGCCGCTTGTGTGCGGGTGTATCTCCGGTGCGAGTTTCAATGGTGATGTCGAGCCCGATTTCCTCGATGGGTCTGGCAAGATTGCGTTCGATGTCAACGGCCAGCGCCTTGAGCGGCGAGATATAGAGCGTGTGAACGCCGCGGCTGGCATTGTTGCTCTTGCCGCGTGTGGCCAGATCGACAAGCGCCGGTAAAAAACCCGCCAGTGTCTTGCCAGCACCTGTCGGTGCGATGAGCAAGGCCGAACAGCCCTGTTGCGCTTGCTCGAGCAATTCCAGCTGATGCGCGCGGGGCGCCCATCCCTTGGCCTGAAACCAGTCCAGGAAAGGTTTTGGCAGGAGAGAACTGCCTTCGATAAAAAGGGGCTTTGTCTTGGTGCTCACAAGAGCGAATGTAATGGTGTGCAAGGAAAGCGCCAAGTTTTCTTTCGCGGTTTTTGGCATTTGAGTGGAGCCGAACGCTGCCTATCTTCGTTGGTGCAGAAAGGTGGAAGAACAATGCTGACCCGTCCGGAGGCACTTTTGCGATCAACGCCAGCGGGTCTCTATTCCCCGGCGGGGGATTTCCATATCGATCCCGTCAGCCCGGTGGAGCGCGCCCTGATCACCCATGGCCATGCCGATCATGCGAGACCCGGCCACCAGCACGTCATGGCAACCCAGCAGACACTCGATATCATGGGGATACGCTATGGCGACAATTTTGCCGGAACGACGCAGGCGGCGGAGCTTGGAACCGTCAGCGACATCAATGGCGTCAAGGTCAGCTTTCACCCGGCGGGTCACGTTCTGGGATCGGCACAGATTGCCGTCGAGAAGGATGGCATGCGCATCGTCTGTTCGGGTGACTACAAGCGGGCGGCGGATCCCACCTGCATCGGGTTTGAACCCGTTCCCTGCGACGTGTTCATAACCGAGGCGACCTTCGCCCTGCCGGTGTTCCGGCATCCCGATGCCAGGGACGAAATTGCCAAACTGATAAAGTCCATCGCGCAATTTCCCGAGCGCTCGCATCTTGTCGGCGCCTATGCGCTGGGCAAGGCGCAGCGGGTCATCCGCATGCTGCGCGATGCCGGCTATGACAGGACGATCTACATCCACGGCGCACTGACAAAACTCTGCGACTATTACCAGTCGCAGGGCATCGATCTTGGCCCCCTGTCCCCGGCGACGTTGGAAACAGGTGCGCCACAGGATTTTGCCGGCAGTGTCGTTGTCGGACCGCCTTCCTCCTTTCAGGACCGCTGGGCCCGGCGCTTCCCCGATCCTGTTTCATGCTTTGCCTCGGGCTGGATGCGCATCCGCCAGCGCGCGCGCCAGCAGGGCGTGGAACTGCCGATCATCCTGTCCGATCACTGCGATTGGGATGAGCTGACCGGTACGATCAGGGAACTGGCCCCATCGCAGATCTGGGTGACCCACGGCCGCGAGGAGGCGCTTGTCCGATGGTGCGATCTCAATGGGTTTGCCGCACGGCCGCTGCATCTCGTCGGCTATGAAGACGAGGGGGACTGATGCGCGAGTTCGCCGCCCTTCTCGACAGGTTGGTGCTCACGCCGCAGCGCAACGGCAAGATCAGGCTGCTCGTCGATTATTTCCGGCAGACGCCGGACCCCGACCGCGGCCTTGCCCTTGCCGCCATCACGCGCGATCTCGACATCGCCAATGTCAAACCAGCCATGCTGCGCGCGCTCGTCGCCGAGCGTATGGACGAGCAGCTTTTTGCCTATTCCTATGACTATGTCGGCGATCTCGCTGAAACGATTTCCCTGGTCTGGTCAGCCAAAGAGCCATCGCGTGTCAACGCCATTCCCACCCTTGGCGACGTCGTTGCCTCGCTCGCGCGCGCCTCGCGCAGCGACGCCATCAGGCTCGTGGAGAAATGGCTCGACCAGCTGGATGCATCGGCCCGCTACGCCCTGCTGAAACTGGTGACTGGCGGCCTGCGCATCGGCGTTTCGGCACGACTGGCCAAGCAGGCACTTGCGGATTTCGGCGCAGTGGATGTCGGCGAGATCGAGGAGCTCTGGCACGGGCTGAAGCCGCCCTATCAATCCCTGTTCGCCTGGCTGGAAGGCAAGACGGAAAAGCCTGCGAGCCTTGCCGCCGCGCCGTTTCGGCCTGTCATGCTTTCAACGCCGCTCGAAGAGCCGGATTACGCCAGGATCGTCGCGGAAGATTATGCGGCGGAGTGGAAGTGGGACGGCAGCCGCGTGCAGTTGACGGCTGAAGCCGGCCAGCGGCGCATCTATTCGCGGACGGGTGACGACATCTCCCACGCTTTTCCCGATATTGCCGATGCCATGCATTTCGCGGGAACGCTGGACGGTGAACTGCTCGTTGCCCGCAGCACGGCCGAAAGCGTCGAAATCGGTGCCTTCGGCGATCTGCAGCAGCGGCTCAACCGGAAAGCGGTCTCGGCCAGGCAGATGGAAAGCCATCCGGCATTCGTGCGGCTGTACGATCTGCTGATTGACGGCGACGAAGACATCCGGACTTTGCCTTTTGCTGAACGGAGGCAAAGGCTTGAGCGCTTTGTCTCCGATCTTGATTCCACACGTTTCGATCTGTCGCCTCTCGTGCCGTATTCCACCTTCGAAGACCTTGTCGCGCTGCGCCGGAACCCGCCGCACCCCGTTATCGAAGGGCTGATGCTGAAACAGTGGGGTTCTACCTACGTGCCCGGACGCCCGAAGGGACCGTGGTTCAAGTGGAAACGCGATCCCTTCACCATCGATGCCGTGCTTGTCTATGCCCAGCGCGGTCATGGCAAGCGATCAAGCTTCTACTCGGATTATACATTTGCCGTGTGGACCGGCCCGGAAGACGACCCGCATCTGGTGCCGGTGGGCAAGGCCTATTTCGGCTTTACCGACGAAGAGTTGAAACAGCTCGACGCCTATGTGCGCAACAACACCACCGAACGCTTCGGGCCGGTGCGTTCCGTGCGGGCGGAGCCGGGTCATGGCCTTGTGCTTGAAGTGGCCTTCGAAGGATTGAACCGGTCGAAACGGCACAAATCCGGCGTCGCCATGCGCTTTCCCCGCATCGCCCGTCTGCGCTGGGACAAACCGCCGATCGAGGCGGACAGGCTGGAAACCCTGGAAGCCCTTTTGCGCGATTCCGATGCCACCGATTGACACGATGGATATTATCCATACTTCAATAGGTTAATACCTGTTTTCTCACCTTATTCTTGAGGCGGCTTGGGAAAGAAGATGCTCGTGCGCCGTTGATAGTCCCGGAAAGCCTGGCCGCGCGAGGCGAGCATGTGCTCCTCCAGCGGCGGGACGCCGGAGACGTGGCGCAGCAGCACATACATCAGAACCGGCGCGGCAAGCGTGAGCCATCCATGCACGTAGTCGCCGTCGAAATCCGCAGCGATCAGCACATAGGCTACCCAGCCCAGCCATTCGAAGAAGTAATTCGGATGGCGTGACCAGCGCCAGAAACCCGTATCGCAGATCTTGCCGCGATTGGCCGGGTTTCGCGAAAACCGCTTGAGCTGCCAGTCCGCAATCGCTTCGCCGGCAAGCGCAGCAAGCGCCACCACGAGCCCGAGATAATCGGGAAATTCCAGCTCGACATCCGGCCGGGCGGCGGCAATGTAAACGCTGATGACAAGGAGAATGCCGGCAAAGGCCTGCGTTTGCAGAAAGAAGAACATCTGCGAATTGGCAGAGGCACCCCATTGCCTGCGCAACCGCGCGTAGCGCGGATCATCCTCGCTGTTGAGTGTGCGCAGCAGAATATGCCCGCCCAGCCGCAGCGACCATAGCGCAAGCAGGACAATCACCAGCCATTTTCGGGCCGGCGAGACCATATCGCTGGAAAACAGGATGGAAAGAATGCCGATTGCCCCGACACCGAACGACCAGAAGGCATCCGCCCAGCCGCTGTTCCCGGTCTGGCGCTGCACAAGAAAGGCACAGGCCATCACGCCGCAGAGCGCGACAGCTGCGATAGTAAGAATGACGAGAGCTGTCATGCACGTTTACCTGTTGTTCACCGGGGATGTCAGGGTCAGAACTCATTGATCTGGTTGAAATGGTATGAGGCCAGATCAATGAGTTCTGACCCTAGGCTGATGTTCAAGGGGCGGGGCACTGCAGCATACAGGATTTTCTCGATCAGCAAATCACCACCCGCTTAAGACCTATTCTTGTCCGGCTGTCCAAGGATAAAATTGGGGGTATTGCGCGGTGTGGCAACAACAATGGGCGACAATGGTCCTCGACCCTTGACCGGGCACGGGGCTGCGAGCGCTCATCGTCTGCGCGGGCACCCGCACGGTGCCGGAAAGGCTTTACTAACCAGATTTCCATTTCGGGGAAAAATATCAAAACAGACACCGTGAAACGCGCCAGAGCGGCGATTTTGGAGCAAAAAGTGACGAGAATGGGCCCGATGGTCCACATCGTGCACAATTTTTTTGACGTTTCCGTAAAATTTGCTTGCAGGCCAAACAGCCTGAAAATGCTGCTCTGTCCTGAGTTTAACTCGATTTAGGTCGTTTCGTCGACTCGCATATTTCGCATAATTCGCAGAATCGACGGCTTGCGTTTGGCAAAATTTTGGCTTTTGTTCATGCCTTCATAATTCTTCAAAGGGGAAGGACCAAAAAATGTCATTTATGAAACTCAACCTCCGCGCGGCGCTGCTGCTTGGATCGCTGATGATCGGCGCAAGCCCGGCACTGGCAGAAGCCGTGCTGCATCGCGGCAACAGCGGCGAACCGCAGACCCTTGATCAGTCACAGACCTCGATCGATATCGAAGCATTCATCGTCAAGGATCTTTACGAGGGCCTGACGATCTATGACGCCATGGGCAAGATTGTACCGGGCACCGCGGAAAGCTGGAAGGTTTCCGATGACGGCACCGTCTACACGTTCAAGCTGCGCGACAATGCGAACTGGTCGGATGGCACGCCGGTAACGGCGGAAGATTTTGTCTTCTCGATGCGCCGCGTCGAAGACCCGAAGACAGCTGCTGGCTACGCCAATATCCTTTATCCCATCAAGAATGCCGAAGCCGTCAACAAGAGCAAGGCCAAGGTGGAAGAACTCGGCGTAAAGGCCATCGATGCCAAGACGCTGGAAATCACGCTCGAACGTCCGACCCCTTTCTTCATCGAACTGCTGTCGCACCAGACTGCGCTGCCGATCAACAAGGCCAGCTTCGAAAAGAATGGCGCCGATTTCGTCAAACCGGGCAAACTGGTGGGCAATGGCGCATTCAAGCTGCTTGAGCACGTGCCGAACGACCATCTGACCGTTGCCAAGAACGAACATTACTGGGACGCGGCGAACGTCAAGCTCGACAAGGTCATCTTCTATCCCCTGGAAGACCAGGCCGCAGCCGTCCGACGATACGAAGCCGGTGAACTGGACCTCGTCTACAACTTCTCCTCCGACCAGATCGAGCGCATGCGCGCCGCCAATGCCAAGCAGGTCCACGTGACCCCGGCCATGGCAACCTACTACTACCCCTTCGATACGCGCACCGAACCGTTCAACGATGTGCGTGTGCGCCGTGCCCTTTCGATGGCCGTCGATCGCGATTTCCTTGCCAAGGACATCTACAACGGTACCAAACTGCCGGTTTACTCCCTGGTTCCTCCGGGCATGGAAAACTACGGCGAACCGTCCAAGGCCGATTTTGCCGACAAGTCGCAGCTTGACCGTGAAGATGAAGCGCTCAAGCTGATGAAGGAAGCGGGCTATGGCGAAGGCGGCAAGCCGCTCACCATCGAGATCCGCTACAACACCAACCCGAACCACGAGCGTGTGGCGACGGCTGTTGCCGACATGTGGAAAAAGGCCTTCGGCGCCAAGGTCACGCTGATGAACCTCGATATTTCATCGCACTATGCCTACCTGCAGGAAGGCGGCAAATTCAACGTTGCCCGCGCCGGCTGGACGGCGGACTATGCCGATCCGGAAAACTTCCTGAACCTCAATGTCAGCACCAACAAGACCTTCAATTACGGGCATTATTCCAATCCCGAATTTGATGCACTGATGAAGAAGTCCTACGAAGAGCGCAATCCTGCGGAACGCGCCAAGATCCTGCACCAGGCAGAAGCATTGATCATGCGCGACCAGCCGATCGCGCCGCTGATGAATGATGCGAACCTCTGGCTCGTGGCCGACAAGGTCAAGGGCTGGGGTGACAACGCCAACAACGAGCACCTGAGCAAATATCTCAGCGTTGAATAGCAAAGTCTGACGCGCAACCCGCACCCGCGGGTTGCGCGTCACGCTTTTGCCCGGCTCGTTATGCGCCACTTACCGACCGCAAATCGACAAACAGACATGACCCGGCACGGCCCTTTCGACAGGACCGTGAACGGATGGATATTGCCATTTCATGTCAAACACCGACCAGTAAACGGCGAGGGAACAGCCAGATGACGTTTGCGAAGTTGAATATGACCGCCGCCCTGCTTGCCGGTTCGCTTGTGCTGGCGGCAGGCCCGGCGCTTGCCGAAGCGGTGCTGCACCGCGGCAATTCCGGCGAGCCGCAAACGCTGGATCCGTCCCAGACCTCGCTGGAGATCGAGGCATTCATCCTGAAAGACCTCTATGAAGGTCTGACCAGCTATGACCCCGCCGGCAAGATCGTGCCGGGCGCGGCCGAGAGCTGGACTGTCTCCGACGACGGCACGGTCTATACCTTCAAGATCCGCGCCAATGCCAACTGGTCGGACGGCTCGCCCGTCACCGCGGACGATTTCATTTTCTCCTTCAAGCGTGTCGAAGAGCCGAAGACGGCCGCCGGCTACGCCAACATGCTCTACCCCATCAAGAATGCTGAGAAGATCAACAAGGGCGAGCTGCCCGTCGACCAGATCGGCATGAAGGCGATTGATGCCAAGACGCTCGAAATCACCCTGGAGCGCGCCACGCCGTTCTTCGTCGAACTGCTGGCGCACCAGACCGCCCTGCCAGTCAACAGGGCAAGCCTTGAAAAGAACGGCGCCGAGTTCATCAAGCCGGGCAAACTGGTCTCCAACGGCGCCTTCGAGCTTGTCGAACACGTGCAGAACGATCATCTGACCGCCGCCAGGAACCCGGATTACTGGGGTGCCGGCGATGTGAAACTCGACAAGGTCATCTTCTACCCGACCGAGGATCAGGCCGCCGCCGTGCGCCGTTTCGAGGCCAGGGAAATGGACCTCGTCTACAATTTCTCGGCCGACCAGATCGAGCGCCTGCGTGCATCCATGGGCGATCAGGTGCGCATCACCCCGGCGCTGTCGACCTATTTCTATTCCTTCGACACCCGCGTCGAACCGTTCAGCGACGTGCGCGTGCGCCGGGCGCTGTCCATGGCGATCGACCGCGATTTCCTGTCGAAGGAAATCTACAAGGGTGCGCAGCTGCCGGCCTATTCGCTCGTGCCGCTTGGCATTGCCAATTACGGTGAACCGGCCAAGCCCGATTTTGCCGACATGTCGCAGCTCGACCGCGACGACAAGGCGGTCGCGCTGATGAAGGAGGCGGGCTATGGCGCGGGCGGCAAGCCGCTCACCATCGAGATCCGCTACAACACCAATCCCAATCACGAACGGGTCGCCATCGCCGTTGCCGATATGTGGAAAAAGGCCTTCGACGCCAATGTGACCCTGCTGCAGAACGATATCAGCGCCCATTACGCCTATCTGAAGGAGGGCGGCAAGTTCAACGTGGCGCGGGCCGGCTGGACCGCGGATTATGCCGATGCCGAGAACTTCATGGTGATCAATCTGAGCACCAACACCACCTTCAATTATGGTCGCTGGAACAATCCGGACTTCGATGCCCTGGTCAAGAAATCCTACAACGAAAAAGACCCCGCGGCCCGCGCCAAGATTCTGCATGAAGCCGAAGCACTGGTCCTGCAGGAACAGCCCGTCGCGCCCATGATGAATTTCGGGCAGCTCTGGCTCGTGTCCAACCGCGTCACGGGCTGGAAGGACAACGGCACCAACGACCATCTGAGTAAATATCTGAGCCTTGCGGAACAATGAGCGGGTTGAACGCAACGGTCTAATTGAGTGAGTGGGTGCAGCTGCTGCGAAAGCTGCACAGAAGAGAGAGTATATCTCCATGTTTCATTTCGTCCTTCGCCGACTGGCGAGTGCAGTGCCGACATTGTTCATTGTCGTCACCATTTCGTTCTTCCTGATGCGGTTTGCACCGGGCGGCCCCTTCAACCTTGAAAGACCGCTGCCGCCGGCGACGATGGAAAACCTGATGAAGGCCTACCATCTCGATCAGCCGCTCTGGAACCAGTATCTGCAATATCTCAAGAATGCAGTGACCGGCGATTTCGGCCCGAGCTACATCTACAAGGACAACACGATTGCCGAGCTGATCGGCAAGGGCCTGCCTTACTCGGTAGAGCTTGGATTCTATGCCTTGCTCCTTGCACTCTTCGGCGGGGTCATTGTCGGGACGATCGCGGCTTTGCGCCAGAACAGTTTCCTCGATTTCCTCATCATGTCCGTCGCGACAATCGGCGTGACGGTACCCAATTTCGTCGTGGGCCCGGTGCTCACATTGATTTTCGCGGTGCTGTTGTCCCTTTTGCCCGCGGGTGGCTGGGGTGACGGATCGTGGCGCTTCCTGATATTGCCGATGATTGCGCTGGCGCTGCCGCAGCTGGCCGTCTTTGCCCGTCTCACACGCGGCTCGATGATCGAAGGCCTGCATACCGATCACATCCGCACGGCGCGCGCCTACGGATTGCCGCCAAGGACCGTCGTCATCACCCACGCGATGCGCGGGGCACTCCTGCCGGTTGTCTCCTATCTCGCGCCTTGCGCCGCCGCGCTGCTGACCGGTTCCGCCGTGGTCGAAACCATCTTCACCATTCCCGGCGTCGGCCGCTACTTCGTGCTGGGCGCCATCAATCGCGATTACACGCTCGTGATGGGAACGGTCGTTCTCGTGGCGATTTTCGTCATCGTTTTCAATCTTGTGGTCGATATTCTGTACGGCCTTCTTGATCCGAGGGTTCGCCATGACTGATATATCAACAACAAACATCCCCGAGAAGGAAACCCAGGGGCGCAGCCTGTTTCAGCTGGCAACGCTCCGCTTCCGCCGCAACCGTGCGGCGATGGCCGGCTGCGTGGTGCTGTTCTTCATCACCCTGTTTTCCTTCTTCGGACCCTATTTCCTCAGTCATACCTACGATCAGGTATTCCCGTCCTACGTCACCATCCCGCCGAGCCTTGAAGCCTTGCCGAAGGCCGATACCCTCGGCGACGTGATGGCAGGCGTGGCAAGCCGTGCCCGGGTGCAGCTGAAGGAATTTGCCGTCGACGGCAACACCTTCACCGCAACCATTCATTCGGACCAGCCAATCGATCCGCGGGCGACCCGCTATTTCGACCGGGCAAACGAGTTTCAGGGTACGAAGGTGGCGGCCACGGAAGACGATGGCAAAACCCTCAAGCTGTCGGGCAATGTCAATCGCGAATACTTCTTCTTCGGCACCGACGCCAACGGCCGCGACATGCTGGCCCGCATCATGCTTGGCGGGCAGATTTCGCTGGCCGTCGGGTTCCTTGCCAGTCTTGTTTCACTGGCTGTCGGCGTAACCTACGGCGCCATCTCCGGTTACATCGGCGGGCGCGTCGACAATGTGATGATGCGCCTGATCGAGATTCTCTATTCCCTGCCGTTCGTGTTTCTCGTCGTGGTGCTCGTCGTCTTCTTCGGGCGCAGTTTTATCCTGATCTTTCTGGTGATCGGTGCCGTGGAATGGCTTGATATGGCACGCATTGTGCGCGGTCAGACCCTTGCCCTGAAACGACGCGAATTCATCGGCGCGGCACAGGCCCTGGGGTTGACCGACTGGCAGATCATCCGCCGGCACATCATTCCCAATACGATTGGTCCCGTCATCGTCTTCGTCACGGTCGTGGTTCCGAAAGTCATCCTTCTGGAAAGCTTCCTGTCCTTCCTCGGTCTCGGTGTTCAGGCGCCGCTGACCAGTTGGGGGGCACTGATTTCCGAAGGTGCAAACAAGATGCAATCTGCACCATGGCTGCTGATTTTCCCTGCCATTTTCTTTGTCGTCACCCTGTTCTCGCTGAACTTCATCGGTGACGGCCTGCGTGATGCACTCGACCCGAAGGACCGCTGAAATGACGGACAACAAAGATGCAGTATTGTCCGTGCGCGGACTGAAAGTCGACTTCACCACGCCGGACGGCGATGTCAATGCCGTCAAGGGCATCGATCTCGATGTTCTTCCCGGCGAAACGCTGGCCGTCGTTGGTGAATCCGGCTCCGGCAAGAGCCAGACCATGATGGGCATCATGGGTCTCCTGGCGCAGAACGGCCGCGTGGCCGGCTCGGCAAAATATCGCGGCAAGGAACTGGTCGGCCTGTCGACCAAGGCGCTCAACGAGGTGCGCGGCTCGAAAATCACCATGATTTTCCAGGAGCCCATGACCTCGCTCGACCCGCTTTACACGATCGGGCGACAGATTGCCGAGCCCATCGTCCACCACAAGGGTGTCAGCTTCAAGCAGGCGAAGGTGCGCGTGCTCGAACTGTTGAAGCTTGTCGGCATTCCCGAACCGGAACGGCGTATCAACAGCTACCCGCACGAAATGTCCGGCGGTCAGCGTCAGCGCGTCATGATCGCCATGGCGCTTGCCAACGAACCGGATCTTCTGATTGCCGATGAGCCGACCACCGCGCTCGACGTGACGATCCAGGCCCAGATTCTTGATCTCCTGCGCGATTTGCAGAAGCGGTTCGGCATGGCCATCGTGCTGATTACCCATGATCTTGGCGTGGTCAAACATTTTGCCGAGCGCGTGGTTGTCATGCGGCGCGGCGAGGTCGTCGAAAAAGGGACAATCAAGGACATCTTTGAACGCCCGCAGGAAGACTATACCAAGATGTTGCTGGCCGCGGAGCCCAGCGGCAGCAAGTCGGCGCCGGAAGACAAGGCGCCGATCATGCTGGAAGGGCGCAATGTCACGGTTGACTTCGCCATTGGCGGCGGTTTCTTCACCAGCGCACACACGCGCTTTCGCGCCGTGGACGGTGTAACGGTCCGGCTCAAGCAGCGGCAAACCATCGGCATTGTCGGTGAATCCGGCTCCGGAAAGTCAACGCTCGGCCGGGCACTCCTGCGGCTTCTGCCGAGCAATGGCCAGTATCATTTTGAAAACAAAAATATTTCCGGCTTTGATCGCGCTGCCATGCGGCCGCTGCGCCGGGAATTGCAGCTGGTGTTCCAGGATCCCTACGGCTCGCTTTCGCCGCGCCAGACAGTGGGTGAAATCATCACCGAAGGCCTGCTCATCCACGAGCCGCAACTGTCGCGCGCCGACCGCGACAAGCGGGCCATTGCGGCACTCAAGGAAGTGGGGCTCGATCCGGGTGCACGCAATCGCTATCCGCATGAGTTTTCCGGGGGACAGCGGCAACGCATCGCCATCGCGCGCGCCATGATCCTCAAGCCGAAGGTCGTCATTCTCGATGAACCGACCTCGGCGCTCGACCGGTCTGTGCAGGGGCAGGTGATCGAACTGCTGCGCGACCTGCAGGCCAAGCACGATCTGTCCTATATCTTCATCAGTCACGATCTCGCAGTGATCAAGGCGATGTCCGACTATGTGATCGTGATGAAGAGCGGCAAGATCGTCGAGGAAGGCCAGACCGACGATATTTTCGATGCGCCGCAGCACGATTATACCAAGACGCTGATCGGCGCTGCGTTCGATCTGGATTGAAGACGCGCGTGTCCAATGTAAAACGCCGTTCTGTGGATTGTCACAGAACGGCGTTTTGCAGAGCGCGAAACAATTAGAGTTCAGACCGCCAGGGCGGGTTGGCGCCCGCGCGCGATACGGTGACCGCAGACGCCTTGACACCGAGCAGCAGGGCCTCGCGGATTTGCTCTTCCTCAAGCGACGTCAGCGCAGCTTTGGCCAGAAGGCCGGCTTCCTGCAGCGAGGTCAGGACGCCCGCCGTGAACGTATCGCCGGCGCCGACCGTATCGACAACCGCGACCTTCTGCGCCGCCACGTGCACCGCCAGCTCGGATGTATAGCCGGTCACGCCATCCGCACCGTGGGTGACGAGAATGAGCTTCGGGCCATGCTGCGATGCCGGGACAATCCAGCGCCGTGCAATCTCTTCCATCGTGCCGCTCTCACCGAACCAGCGCATATCCTCATCGGAAATCTTGACGATATCGCTCATGGCGATCATGCGGCGCATGCGCGCCAGATGCTTTTCCTTGTCGGGGATAAAGCCCGGCCGGATGTTGGGGTCGAGAACGATGACGCGCTTTTCATGCTCGCGCGCCATCAGTGCTTCATAGGTCGAGCCGCAGGGTTCCGGAATGAGGCTGATCGCGCCGAACTGCAGCGTCGTGACATTGTCCTCCAGCGCCGGCAGATCGCCGAGGGCGAGTGAACGCCCGGCACTGTTTTCGTCGTAGAAGGTGTAGCTGGCCTGGCCGTCGGTCAGGCGCACGAAGGCAAGCGTCGTGGGCTGCGGCGAAATATGCGCGTAGCGCGTGCCGACATGGTTGGCCGCCAGGCTTTCACGCAGCATCTGACCGAAGAAATCCGAGGAAACGCCGGAATAGAATTCGGTCGGCACGCCGAGGCGGCCCAAGGCAATGGCTGTATTGAAACCCGCGCCGCCGACATAGGGCGCAAAAGCCGGTTCACCCGCCTCGCTCGCGCGCGGCAACATGTCGATCAGCGCTTCACCACAACATAGGATCATTTGTCAGTTTCTTTCGATGGATAGATGACGCCCTTGCGGACGATGATATTGCCGTAAAGCCTTGGTTCGCTTGTCGCGATGATGGTGTGGGCATCCTTCACCCGTGTGTAGAACGCATCACCGACCAGCGGCAAGAGCGAAAATCCGGGGGCGCGGCGCGCGCAAACTTCGCTCATTTCCTCGTGCACCGGATCGAGGAGATCGGGATTTCCTTTCACCGTTGCGCGGAACAGCGCGTGCGGCACGAAATCATCCACCGGCATGACCTGCAGGATCGCATCGAGGATGGGAATCAGCGGCAGGCCATCGGCCCGGATCAGCCGCCGGGCATGTTCCAGCGCCGGGTAATTGCCGTCGACCAGCGCGATTTCGTCGCCATGGCCCATGGCACGCAAGGTCGCGAGAAGCTCCGGGCCCAGGATGGGCGGAATACCAATCAGCACGTTCAATCGACCTTTCTGAATATTTTCTGTCCGATGAGGAACCGGTCCGACAGGGCAAGACTGGCGGCCCCGAGGGCTCTTGCATGAATGCCGACCGAGCCTTCGACAATGACGGGCAGCTCGATCCCCTCCAGATCGAATGTTCCGACATGGGTGCGCACGGCATCGACGATCCGCGCACGCACGTGCGCGGGCATCCAGCCATCGATAACAGCCGCTTCAAAATCGACAACCGACGCGGCGGCAATCACAGCCTGCGCAATGGCCTTGCCCGAACGGTCGATCCAACCGTCCAATTCCTCCCCCATCGGGCCCCAATCATCGGGCGAGGTCCACAGCGGGGAGGGGTCGCGGCCAAGGCCGGTGACGATGCGCTCCAGCGCGGTGATCGATGCAATGTCGATCAGCTGCTGCGTGGTCCCGTCGGGACCGGGCACCGGCATGGAACCGAGCGCGCCGGCATTGCCGCTGCGCCCCGCATAGAGGCTGCCATTGATGACGATACCGCCGCCGATGAACGAGCCGATATAGAAATAGACGAAATCATTGAGGTCTTTTGTCTCGCCGAAGACAAGCTCCGCACCGCAGGCCGCCGTGATGTCATTCTGCAGATAGACCGGAAAATCGCAGATGGCGGCAATCGATGCCTTGATATCGGACTGGCGCCATTGATCGAGGATTTCCTGCGGCGCCCCGACTGTATCGGCCCATTTCCACAGTTCGAACGGCGCGGCTATGCCAAGACCGGCAACCTTCGAACGCTGCTTCGCGTCAAGGCCATCCAGCATCGTCGCGATGCCATCCCTGGTGAAAGCCAGGACCGAATCCGGCGTCGGATAGGCATAGGGCATATGCAGCATGGACCGGATACGCCCGACAAAATCGATCAGCACCAGATCCGCGCTGCGCCGCCCGATCTTGAGGCCGAGGAAGAAAGCACCTTCCGGATTGAGCGACATGGGAATGAGCGGCTGGCCGATGCGGCCGCGCAGCGGCTCTTCGCGCGAAAGCAACTCGTCGGCTTCCAGCATGCGCATGATGATCGAGATTGTCTGCGCCGAAAGTCCTGTCATCCGCGCAATGGCTGTTTTGGCAAGGCTGCCATGCTGGCGCAACAGCGAAAGCACGACCCGCTCATTGTGGTCGCGCATGCCGCTCTGGTTTGTTCCCTGGTGAAGCGGCGGCCGTGTTCCTCCCGGACCGTGGCGCTCCGATAGTCTGATGCCCAAAAGGACGTCCTCCCTGATATCGGCGCGACAATGGAGCCATCAGGCAAATCTGTCAATAATAAATAAGAGTGATTTATTAATGTTGACAGCTTGGCGAGGCTGGTATTTCCTAGAGCAGCACTTGGCCGGGAGGATAACTGTCCGAGGTGTTCATGCGAAAATAGGGCTGCCCACCGGCAGCGCGTCGTAATACGATCAAACTCTGGGAGGTAGTGACATGCGCAAAAGCATTTATCTGAAATCAACCATTCTTGGTGCCGCCGTTGTGGCCATCGCCGCCTTTGCCGCTCCGGCACAGGCTGCAGGCGTCGGTGGCTGCCTGATCCCCAAGGCCGGCCCCAATCCGTTTTTCGTCAAAATGAAAGAGGGCGCCGTTTCCAAGGCAAAGGAACTCGGCGTCGACCTCAAAACCTATGCCGGCAAGATCGACGGCGACAGCGAAAGCCAGGTGGCCGCCATTGAAACCTGCATCGCCGATGGTGCCAAGGGCATCCTGATCACCGCATCCGACACGGCCGGCATTGTTTCGTCGGTCAAGCAGGCCCGCGCTGCCGGCGTCCTCGTCATTGCACTCGATACACCGCTTGATCCGATCGATGCGGCAGACGCAACATTTGCCACGGACAATCTTCTGGCAGGCGAACTCGTCGGCAAGTGGGCCGCTGAAACGTTGGGCGACAAGGCCAAGGATGCAAAAATTGCCTTCCTTGACCTGACACCCTCGCAGCCGTCGGTCGATGTGCTGCGCGACCAGGGTTTCATGAAGGGCTTTGGCATTGACGTGGTCGACATCAACAAGATCGGCGACGAAACAGACCCGCGCATTGTCGGCCATGACGTTACCAACGGCAATGAAGAAGGCGGCCGCAAGGCGATGGAAAACCTTCTGCAGAAAGATCCTGGCATCAACGTCGTTCATACGATCAATGAACCGGCCGCGGCCGGTGCTTACGAAGCACTGAAGGCATTCGGCAAGGACAAGGGCGTCCTTCTCGTGTCCATCGACGGCGGCTGCCCGGGCGTGAAGAATGTCGAAGCCGGCATCATCGGCGCAACCTCGCAGCAGTATCCGCTGATGATGGCTTCGCTCGGCATCGAGGCAATCAAGAAGTTCGCCGATACCGGCGAAAAGCCGAAGCCGACGGCAGGCAAGAGCTTCTTTGATACGGGCGTTTCCCTGGTGACGGACAAGCCGGTCAAGGGCGTCGAGTCCATCGACGTGAAAAGCGGCCTTGCCAAGTGCTGGGGCTGATCGCGCCCTGATTTGACAGAAAAGCCAGCAAACAGCGAGAGGACGGTGTAAAACCGTCCTCTCTGAGCTGCGCAAATTTTGGGGGAACCAACCCATGAACGAAGCCAATCCGGGATCACAACCCAAACAGGAATTCGAGCGCGTTCTGACACAGAGCGCCACGGCCATCGCCAGTTTCGACGGCGAGCAGAAGAGCCTGGTCGAGCGGACGCGCCATTTTCTTCATTCGAGCCCGGCAGCGGTACCGCTGATCGTTCTCGTTCTGTCGCTGGCGGTTTTCGCCATTATTGTCGGTTCGCGCTTTTTCACACCCTTTGCCCTGTCGCTGATCCTGCAACAGGTCGCGATCGTCGGCATTGTCGGCGCCGCCCAGACCTTGGTGATCCTGACCGCCGGTATCGACCTTTCCGTCGGCGCGATCATGGTCCTCACATCGGTTGTCATGGGCCAGTTCACCTTCCGTTACGGACTGCCTGTCGAACTTTCCATCCTGTGCGGCGTGGCCCTCGGCGGATTGTGCGGTCTCATCAACGGCATTCTCATTGCCTATGTGAAACTGCCTCCCTTCATCGTCACGCTCGGCACTTGGCAGATCTTTCTGGCCACGACTTATATCTACTCGGCCAACGAAACGATTCGGGCGCAGGACATCGAAGCGAAGGCGCGCATGCTGCAGTTCTTCGGCGAAAAAATCCAGATCGGCAGCGCCACCTTCACCTATGGCGTGTTTGCCATGATCCTTCTGATCGCCATTCTCTGGTACGTGCTGAACCACACCGCCTGGGGCCGCCATCTCTATGCGATCGGCGATGATCCGGAAGCGGCGGAACTGGCGGGTGTCAGGACCAAGCGCGTGCTGATTTCCGTCTACGTGCTGGCCGGTTTCATCTGCGCGCTCGCCGGTTGGGCCCAGATCGGCCGCAACGGTTCGGTGTCACCGCAGGTCGGCCAGTTCGCCAATATCGAATCCATCACCGCGGTCGTTATCGGCGGCATGTCGCTCTTCGGCGGACGCGGCTCCATCCTCGGCATGCTGTTCGGCGCGCTGATCGTCGGCGTCTTCTCCTTCGGCATGCGCATGTACGGCACGGATGTCCAATGGACCTATCTGATGATCGGCGTCCTGATCATCACGGCCGTGGCAATCGATCAGTGGATCAGAAAGGTAGCAGGCTGATGACACCGCAACCCATTCTCACCGCCCGCGGCCTGGTCAAGCGTTACGGCCGCGTCACCGCGCTCGATCATGCGGATTTCGATCTTTATGCCGGCGAAGTCCTCGCCGTCATTGGCGACAACGGCGCGGGAAAATCCTCGCTGATCAAGGCGATTTCCGGTGCGGTTCATCCCGACGAGGGCGAGATCACGCTCGATGGCAAGCCGATCCATTTCCGTTCTCCCATGGAAGCGCGCGATGCCGGGATCGAAACCGTCTATCAGAACCTTGCCCTGTCGCCGGCACTTTCCATCGCCGACAACATGTTTCTCGGCCGCGAAATCCGCAAGCCGGGTATTCTGGGCAGCTGGCTGCGCATGCTCGACCGCAAGACCATGGAAAAGCAGGCCCGTGACAAGCTGACCGAGCTTGGCCTGATGACCATTCAGAATATCAGCCAGGCGGTGGAAACGCTCTCCGGCGGCCAGCGGCAGGGTGTCGCCGTGGCGCGCGCGGCCGCCTTCGGCTCCAAGGTCGTGATCATGGACGAACCGACGGCGGCGCTCGGCGTCAAGGAGTCACGCCGCGTTCTCGAGCTCATCCAGGATGTAAAAAAGCGCGGATTGCCGATTGTGCTGATCTCGCACAATATGCCACATGTTTTCGAAGTGGCGGACCGCATCCACATTCACCGGCTTGGCAAACGCCTTTGTGTCATCGACCCGAAGGAATACAGCATGTCGGATGCCGTGGCATTCATGACCGGCGCCAAGGAACCACCCGCCAGTCTTGCTGCATGAAGGACAGAATTGAAAAATGAAACGCTCAGAAGTCAACGCGATCATCCGTGAAAGCGACAAGTTCATCCGCTCGTTCGGCTATGTCATGCCGCCTTTCGCCTACTGGTCGCCGGAAGAGCTGAAGGCCCGCACGTCAAGCGATTCCAGGGCCATTCTCGATGCCAGGCTCGGCTGGGATATCACCGACTATGGGCAGGGCAAGTTCGATGAACTCGGCCTGTTCCTCTTCACCACCCGCAACGGCAATCAGGCAGACCTGAAAAAGGGCGGCGGCATGCTCTATGCGGAAAAGATCATGATCTCCCGCGAAAAGCAGCTCTCGCCGATGCACCGCCATATCGTCAAGGCCGAGGACATCATCAACCGCGGCGGCGGCACGCTCGTGCTCGAACTGTTCAACTCGAATGCCGATGGCAGCGTCGACGAGAAGACGGATGTGGAAGTGGCAACGGACGGGCGTATCGTCACGCTGAAGGCCGGCGGCCTGCTGAAGCTGCAGCCGGGCGAAAGCGTGACGCTGCTGCCGGGAAACTGGCACGCATTCTGGGGCGAGGGCGGCGACGTCCTGATCGGCGAGGTTTCCACGGTCAATGACGACCTGACCGACAATATCTTCCGCGAGCCGATCGGCCGCTTCTCTTCGATTGAAGAAGACGAGGCACCGGTGCATCTTCTGGTTTCCGATTATGACAAATGGCTTGCCTGAGCCATCGGACGGTTACGGCAACGGATAGCATTCCATGATTATAGCGATCGATGACCTGGTGACGGCCATTCTGGCCCGCGCCACCGAAACCAAACGTTTGATCGTTGCCATTGCCGGCCCTCCCGGGGCCGGCAAATCCACCGTTTCCGCCGCTATATCTGCGGCAATCAACACGCGCGAGGCCAATGCGGCCGTCGTGGTGCCCATGGACGGATTCCATCTAGACAACGCCATCCTCGATGCGCGCGACCAGCGCAAGCGCAAGGGATCGCCGCCGACCTTCGACTGTGCCGGCCTCGAAGTGCTGTTGAAACGCCTCAGGGCAGGGGAAGACAATGTCGTCATTCCGCTCTTTGACCGCAAGCTCGATCTCGCCCGGGCGGGCGCTGCCGTGGTCAGCGGCGATCAGCGCATTCTTCTGGTCGAGGGGAACTATCTTCTTCTGAACCAGTCGCCCTGGGACCGGCTGGCTCCGCTGTTCGACCTCACGGTATTCCTGCAGGTGGATCGTGTCGAAATGGAAAACCGCCTCGTGCAGCGGTGGCTGGGCTATGGCTACAATGTCGGCTCGGCACAGCAGCGTGCCCTATCGAACGACATACCCAATGCCGACCTTGTGCTCTCCGCCTCGCGCCCCGCTGACTACACGGTCGTCAACTAAAGCCATTGGGAAGCCTGCGGCAATCCGCGGGGAATTCCGGCCCTCGTGCTGCACGGCGGGCCGGGTTCCGGCTCATCCGCAAACGCGCGGCGTTTCTTCGATCCTGAGCGCTACCGCATCATCCTGTTCGATCAGCGGGGCTGCGGACGCAGCATACCGCATGCCAGCGATCCCCAGACCGATATGTCCGTGAACACGACGGAACATTTGTTGAGGGATATCGAATGTTTGCGCGCGCATCTTGATATCGGGCATTGGCTTCTGTTCGGCATGTCATGGGGCTGTACGCTCGGGCTTGCCTATGCCGAGGCCTATCCGGAGCGTGTCCGGGCTTTGGTGGTGGCAGGGGTGACCACGACGCGTCGATCCGAGATCGATTGGCTCTATCGCGGCATCGCTCCGCTGTTTCCCGAGCAGTGGGCGCATTTCCGGCGCGGTGCTGAGCTGGACAATGCCCGGCATGTCTCCGGTGCGTGGTTCGACAAGCTCACCATGAGGCGATTGAGTGCCCTGCAGAAACAAGACCTCCCTCATGGTGAGCTTGTCGAACCACGCACTCAGCCAATGCAGCAAGACTTGGCCAAAAACACCGATGAGCCCGATGACGATCTTGTCGCTGCCTATTATCGCCTGCTCAACGATGCGCATCCCGCCATCCGTTTGCAGGCGGCGCGCGACTGGCATGCATGGGAGTCCGCATCCATTCTTGTCGATCCCGCGGCAAAACTGTCACCGAAATGGTCGGATGATCGCTATATCCTGGCACGCGCCCGCATCATCACCCATTACTTCCATCACAATGCCTGGCTGGAAGACCGCATTTTATTGAACCAAGCCAGTCTGTTGAAGGGAATTCCTGGTGTCATGATTCAGGGCCGTTTCGACCTTGAAGCCCCACTTGTCACCGCGTGGGAGTTATCGAAGGTCTGGGCGGATGGCACGCTTGTCATCGTGCCCAATACGGGTCATTCCCCAACCAGTCCCGGCATGACGGACGCCATTATCGCCGCAACGGACCGGTTTGCAAGCGGGCCGTCAAATGGTGCGGTCGGCATTTGATGCAACCGAAAGCCTATGCGCGGGGTGAAAGGCGTGTGGCCATGTTTGCCATGATTGCCGCAGCCGCCGCGCGGGTAATGCCAGCCCAGGACTGCAAGACTTCCGGAGTTATGCGGTAGGCGGGGCCGGTGACGGAAATGCCCGCAACGAAGTGCCGGTTATTGGCATGTATCGGCGCGGCAACGCAGCAAATGTCCGCCTCGTGTTCTTCCCGGTCATAGGCATTGCCTTCCACCCGGATCTGCTCGATTTCCTGCCGCAACGCCTTGGCATCGGGCAGCGTGCTCGGAGTAAAACGCCGAAACGCGATCTGGGCAATGCGCGCCTGAAGCTCGTCGTCGGGCAGGGCGGACAGGGCTGCCTTGCCGACGCCGGTGCAATAGACCGGGGCGGTATTGCCGATCTGCGAATACATGCGCACGCTCTGCCGGCTTTCGACCTTGTCGAGATAGATCACCTCGATACCCCGCAACACGCCCAAATGAACCGTTTCACCGGTCTGCTCGTGCAGTCTCTGCAGGTGCGGTTCGGCAATGGCGCGAAAATCATTGCTGGCCCAGGCCCTGGAGGCGAGCTCCAGCAGGCGCAGCCCGAGACCGTAGGAGTGATCCCGGTTCAGGTCGAGAAGTCCTTCCTCGATCAGATTGGATATTTGCCGGTGCAGCGTGCCACGCGGCTGGTCGGACAGTTTGAGCACATCGGTGAAGCGAAGCGGTACGGGCGATGATGCAATGATGTGCACGACCTCAAGCGCCTTTCCGAGCGTCCCCGTTGAATTTTCCCGTGCCTTGCCCATTGAATCGCAACCGCCTCTTGACTTTCGGCACCATAGGATGACTATTCTATATAGTCAAATCAAGTTCCAAATAATGGAACGTTGCAGCGAGATTTTCTCATGATGCCCTCGGCGATTTTCCCTGACCTGAAAGATCGTTCTGTCCTGATCACCGGGGGAGGGTCCGGGATCGGCGCAGCGTTGACGGAAGGCTTCGTGCGTCAGGGCGCGCGCGTTGCCTTCATCGACATTGCAGATGAGGCTTCGCAGGCACTGGCAGAGCGCCTCGACCGCGAATATGGCAACCGGCCGCTCTATCTCAATACGGACCTGCGCGATATCGAAGCGCTGCGTGCCTCAATCGGCCGCGCCATTGAGGCCCACGGCCCGGTGACGGTGCTTGTGAACAATGCCGCCTGGGACGACAGGCACGACATCGATGATGTGACCGTCGAGTACTGGGACAAGAACCAGTCGGTCAATCTGCGTCCGCAGTTCTTCGCCGCGCAGGCCGTTGTGCCGGGCATGCGGCAGGCGGGCGGCGGTTCCATTGTCAATTTCACCTCGACGTCCTTCATGATCAATCAGGGCAACTTTCCCTCCTATACCGCTGCAAAGGCTGGGATTATCGGCCTGACCAAAGGCCTTGCCGGACGCCTCGGGCCGGAGAAAATCCGCGTCAATGCGATCGCGCCGGGATGGGTCATCACCGACCGCCAGCGCGAACTCTGGGTGACGGAGGACGGTTTGAAATCCCACATCGGCAAGCAGGTCCTCAAGGAAGAAATCCAGCCCGGTGACATGGTCGGCCCCTGCCTGTTTCTCGCCTCCGATGCCGCCCGCATGCTCACCGCCCAGACATTGATTGTCGATGGAGGCTATCTGTGACCACCGCTGCAACCTATGCCGTTGCCGACTGGGGCACCAGCCGTTTCCGCCTCTGGCTTCTCGACCGTGAAGGCCATGTCGTTGCCGAGCGGCGCTCGGACGATGGTCTGGATACCTCCCGCGCGCGCGGTTTCGCTGAAACGCTCGAGGATCATCTCGCCAGCCTGCGCGCACCGGTGGATTTGCCGGTCATCATCTGCGGCATGGCGGGTTCGCGTCAGGGCTGGGTGGAAGCCAATTATGTCCCGGTTCCGGCGGATCTCACCGCCATTCTTTCCGGGGCGGTGAAGATTGCCGGTATCAGGCGCGATGTGCGTATCATTCCCGGTCTGTCGCAGTCGGGCAGCGCGCCCAATGTCATGCGGGGCGAGGAAACCCAGCTGCTGGGTGCCATGCTGGCGCGCAATCTGCGCAGCGGCCTCGTGGCGATGCCCGGCACGCATTCGAAATGGGTCGAGCTGGACGAGGGCAGGGCAACGTCATTTTCCACCTTCCTGACCGGCGAGCTCTATGCGCTTCTGGCCGGGCATTCGATCCTGCGGCATTCCATCGGCAACGCCGCGGAAGCGGTGACACCCGACCACCCCCAATTCACCGCGGGGCTTGAATTGATGCTCGGCGGCAACCGGCGCATGCTGGGCGAGCTCTTTGGCATCCGCGCGGCGATGCTGCTGGAAAATCTGCCGCCGGACGGTGCCGCGTCGCGGCTGTCCGGTCTGCTCATCGGAACGGAAATTGCCGGGGCCAAGGAAAAATTCGGCACCTCGGCCACCATTGCACTCGTCGCATCCGGCGCGATGGCCACGCTTTATGCCAAAGCCATGACCGTTGCCGGCCTGAACTTCGATATCGTCGATGCCGATGAAGCGGTGCGCAAGGGCCTGTTCGTTGCCGCGTCACAGCTTTGGCCAGCCATACAAGGATAATTCCAATGCCCCAATCGTCCGCTCCCTGGCCGAAACTGAAGCGCGATCTCATCGCGATCCTGCGCGGCGTCAAGCCGGATGAAGTGCTGGCCATCGGCGAAGAACTGGTGAAAGCCGGTATCGATGTCATCGAGGTGCCGCTGAATTCACCCGAACCGTTCCAGTCCATCGAGCTCCTGGCAAAGACACTGCCGTCCCATGTCCTGATCGGGGCAGGAACTGTGCTTGATCCCGCCGACATCGCGCGCCTCGATGCAGCGGGGGGCCGCCTGATGATCAGCCCCAATGTCGATGCCGCCGTGCTGGCCGCCGCCGCCCGGGCCGGGATGATCACCATGCCCGGCGTGTTCACGCCGACGGAAGCGCTGGCCGCCTTGCAGGCCGGGGCCTCGGGCCTCAAGTTTTTCCCGGCAAGCGTCCTGGGGCCGGACGGCATCAAGGCGATCAGCGCCATCCTGCCGAAGGGAACAGTCATCGGCGCAGTCGGCGGCGTCGACGAGAACGGCTTTGCCGCCTACGCCAAAGTCGGGGTTCGCACCTTCGGCCTGGGTTCCAGCCTGTACAAGGTCGGCGCATCCGCTTCCCACGTCGCTGAACGGGCAAGGGCCACGGTCGAGGCCTATGACCGCACCTTCCAAGCCGGAGCCTGACCATGGATCAACCGAAGATCAGCATCCTGCACGACGACCCATGTGAACTCGGCGAAGGCCCCGGTTACGATCCGCTGACAAGCACGATCTGGTGGTTCGATATCGTCACCGGCCGACTTTTCGAGAAGCCGCGCGCCGGGGGTCCGGCCGCCATCCACCCGCTCGGCCAGATGGCGAGCGCGCTTGCGGTGATCGATGCGGGGCGCCAGCTGATCGCGACGGAAACAGGTCTGTTCATCCGCGACCGCAAGACCGGACACACGGTCATGCACCAGCCCATCGAGGCGGACAATCCGGTGACCCGCTCGAACGACGCCCGCGTCCATCCGGCGGGCGCCTTCTGGATCGGCACCATGGGCAAGAAATCGCAGAAGGGGGCAGGATCGATCTATTGGTACCGGGAAGGGCAGCTGCGCACCCTTTTCACCGGCATTTCGATCACCAATTCGATCTGCTTCTCGCCGGACGGGCGCATCAGCTATTTCGCCGATACCACCCGCAATATCATCTGGCGAGTCGATACGGATCCGCAGACCGGCCTGCCCATCGGCGAGCCCGCGGTCTTTTACCAGCACAAGGACGCCGGCGGCATTGACGGCTCCGTCGTTGACCGCGACGGCAATCTCTGGAATGCGTGCTGGGGCCGTTCGCATATCGATGTCTATTCGCCCGATGGCAGACGCATCCGTTCGATCGCAACCCCGGCGCGGCAACCATCCTGCCCGGCGTTCATCGACGCCGACTCCGCAACCCTGGTGGTAACGACTGCCTATCATGACATGACGGAAGCAGAGCAAAAATCCGATCCCAATGCCGGCAAGACATTCCTGATCGAACTGGCCGGGAAGGGGCGTTTCGATCCGCCCGTGAGATTGTGACGATTTCGCCTCCCGTCAACCCGAAAGGTCGCGTGTCAGATACGCCCGCTTGCCGAATAGGACCATGATGATGAAGCCGGTGGCTGAAAAGACAATGGCCAGAAGCAGCCAGCCCGGCAAACCCCAGCCAACCAGCAGGGCCGTGAGCAGAATGGGGCCGAACATTTCGGCGGCCGCAGAACTGGTATTGAAGAAACCCTGATATTCGCCCTCCTGCCCCGGCGGCGCCAGTCGGAAGCTTAGATCCCAGGCTCCGGCCATGTGCATCATCTCACCCAACACATGCAGCAAGGCCGCCAGGAAAGCGAATACCACCGTCAGCCATGCCGTCGACGGCACAGCCATTGCTGCAAAAAAGAAACAGGCCACAGACAACAGAAGGGTGGCGAAGAAGATCGACCTGCGCGCCTCGCAAGCGTTGGTGACCCGGCGCGCCAGCCGCACCTGCATCAGCATGACACTTATCGTGTTCAAGCCATAGAGGACCGAAGCGATCCAAAGCGGGGCGTTGGTGTGCAGGGCAATCCACAGGGGCAGCGCCATGTTGAGCAGAGGAATGTAGAGAAGAATGACCGTGTTGAGCAGCGTCAGGATCATATAGGGCCGGTCTCCCAGCACGGTGAGCGGAGAACCTTTCCGGATGGTGGCAAGCCCCGGCGCCACGGGCGGCAGCAAACGATAGGCCGCAGCAGCAGCGAGGAAAATTGCCCCGCCAAGGGCAAAGGCCAGCCGATAGCCGGTCAAACTGTCGAAATACAATGCCAGGCCGCCGATCATGGCACCGGCCGATAGGCCGCAATTGCCTAGCGCACGCAGATACGCGCTCGTTTGCGTGCGCTGGCTGGCATCAATAAGGGTCGCAATCATCGCCATGCGCGCGGTCATGGCGCCACGCAGACATGCGGCAAAGCAACAGGCGGTTATGACAAAGGCCGTGACCCCGCTAACCAACAGGAAAATCCAGTCGCTGACGCCGGCCCCAACGGTCAGCCACGCCGCAATGTTGCGCGCGTTCCAGCGATCGGCAAGAATGCCGATGGGCAATGGCACAAGCAAGCCGACCAGTCCGGCAAGCGTCAGGCCAAGGCCTATTTCGAGCGGCGCCAAACCGGATGCTCTGGAAAAGAACAAGGCAGAACTGGAAAAATATACACCGGCGGCGACGGCACCCATCGTCTGGGCAATGGCAAGCCCGCGAACTGTCCTGTCCGCGGGCAGGATAGTTCGCGGGAAAAGGCCGTGTTTCAACCGATTTTCTGGCTGGGAAAATTCTGTCATTGCTCGTGACGTCTCCCAGCGGCGTGTCGCCTTGCTCTTAAGTCCAAGATTAGCTGGTGGTCCGTTTTTGACATTCGCTGTTGCTTGTATGTTAAATTCGTTCCGTTAGTTAAGCTAACCGGACAGGCGTCAAGGGCGGAACACGCGACTTCTTTCAGCACATGAGATAGACGGTAACCTTCAGATAATTATTGCCGAAGGCGCGGATTGCGTGTGAAAATGCGGCTTTGGCATTTACCGGAATCGGTACGTCGGTATTTTCCGTCACGTTGGGGAAGGAGTCCAAAACTGCCTTTGACTGTTCACCGATACAGTGAACACCTTTATTCTCAATGATAGTTGAATCGAGTTCAGCCGAAAGATTTCCATTCGAAGTACCCCTCCACTTCTTCACGGTCAGTTTATGTGGTGAGGTCTTTTCATAAAAACTGATTTCAGCGTCTCCGCCTGCTTCAACTGTTAAGATGAAGACGCGGCGACTATCCAGTTCAAGGTTAAATTTGCTCAGTTTAGCCAATACTGTTTCGGAATCGCCATACAGCGAGATGACTTCGGGCGACCAAGACACCGAAGTGCAACCAGCGGTTATGGCTACCGGAGCCTCTCCATCGGCTGTCGCAATTGCATATACTGGGTTTGTCATAATCATCCTCCGTTAGATTACCCCCCTGCACAAAACCTACATCAGATCGAAATGACTGAAAATTAGACCAACGGACTAGAGGCGGCAGGGAAGGGTGTCTGACTCTCCCTCGCAGCGAAAAAAGGCCACGCCGATGCGTGTTTCCGGACACATGTCCGGGAGAACCGGTGCAATTTGCAGTGAACGCAACTTGGAGTAGTTGACAATAGCGTCAAAGCTGCCAATCAGGCTGGAATGTTAACCATATTCCTCCGGCCGGGAGACATAATCCGATGGACAAGCTGAATTTGCATCAGGACGAAATAGACGCATTTGATCTTGCTCCCATTTCCCTCTGGCTGGAAGATTTCAGCGATGTCCGGAAATTCTTCGATTCCCTCCGGCAGACCGGTGTCGACGACATCACATCCTATCTGCGCGAGGATGAAAACCGGGTGCGCGATTGCGCAAGGCTCATCCGCGTCATCAAGGTCAACAAGAAGACGCTGTCGCTGTTTGAAGCCGCTGATTTCAGCGAACTCGTCGCCAATCTCGGCGCCATTTTCCGCGACGACATGCTGCAGACGCATGTGCAGGAGCTGGCGCAGCTTTGGCAAGGCAAGGGCGAGTTCTCCAGCGACACCGTGAACTATTCGCTGTCCGGCAAGCGGCTCGATATCCAGCTGCGCGGCAAGGTTCTGCCCGGCTATGAAACAAGCTGGGAAAAGGTCCTTATCTCCATCGAGGACGTGACCGACCGGGAAGAAGCGAGACGGCAGCACGCGGCAAGCCAGCGCTATGCCGAGGGTCTCTTCGAGCATTCTCCCGTATCCCTGTGGGTCGAGGATTTCAGCAAGATCAAGAAGCTGCTTGACGGGCTGCGCAACCGCGGCATCGAAGACTTCCGGGTTTTCACCGATGTTCACCCGGAATTCGTCCAGCAATGCGCCAGCGAAATCCGTGTCATCGATGTGAACCGCGAAACGCTCAAGCTGTTCCAGGCGCCGGACGCCATGACCTTGCTGCGCCGCTTGCCCGACGTCTTCAAGGACGAGATGAACGTGCATTTCCGCGAACAGCTGATCGACCTGTGGAACGGCAAGCTGTTCCATCAGCGCGAGACGGTCAATTACGCGCTCGACGGCACCGAACGCCATGTCCTTCTGCAGTTTTCCGTGCTGCCCGGGCACGAAACAGACTGGTCACTGGTTCAGATATCGCTGACCGATATCACCGCGCGCAAGAAAGCCGAAGCTTATCTTGAATATCTCGGCAAGCATGATGTGCTGACGCGTCTGCACAACCGTGCCTTCTACGTCGATGAGTTGAACCGGCTGGAACGCCGGGAGTTCTTTCCAGTCTCCATCGTCATCCTCGATCTCAACGGACTGAAGACAACGAACGATCAATGGGGCCACGGTGTCGGCGATGGACTGTTGCGCCGGGCCGGCGAAATCCTCAGCGAAGCCGTGAAGCCGCCGCACTATGCCGCGCGGATCGGCGGCGATGAATTTGCCGTGCTTCTGCCGGCAGTCGATGAACCCGGTGCGGTGGCGGTCGTCGAGGAAATTGTCAGCCTGATCGAGATCAACAACCAGTACTATTCCAATATTCCGCTGAGTTTTTCGATTGGCTGGGCCACCAGTGCCGCTGGCGAGAAACTGGAAGCCGTGGCAAAGCGCGCGGACCTGCAGATGTACCAGGACAAGCGGTTGCGCTATTCGACCGGTGAAACCGGTTGGCGCAGTGGTACGACCGTGCGCGAACAGGGCTGATTGCCTTGGTGTCGTCGGGACATGTCTGTATCCTGGCAACAAAGAGTAGTTCCATAACTACTCTTATGCGATTTTGATGTGTAGCCGCAAAGTTAAAATGTCCTGTTTCTGCAAAGTAGAAACGTCGCTGTGTCACCTTCTCGTTGATTGCAACGAGATTTGGGATGCGGATTTTGGGACTGATTTTAATGAGCGAACGCGAACTG
>NZ_CABSQF010000042.1:0-39165 GCF_902479695.1 uncultured Phyllobacterium sp.
GTCCCCCAGCTCTTCCCCCCCCCCGCCCCCCCCCACCCCCCCCCCCCTCCCCCCCCCACCCCCCCCCCACACCTACAGGCAGACCCACGCCCCCCATTAAGCCCCGGACGAGAGGCCCGCCGGTACTGGAAGCTGATGCAGCACACCCGTTGCTTTTGATTTGAGTGAGACTCATAAGTTCGCGTTTCTTCTGTGAGCGGTGTCACGTAATTTTGGCTGTCCCGCGGCCCAGACAACCAGACCGTGCAGCACACCGCTCCAGCGCGCGTACTGGCCGGAAAAATAGGCAGCGACGTAACCGCCGATAGCCAGGGCAATAATCATCGCAACGGCGCTCCAGATACCGCCGCCGATACCCAGGCCCTGCGCGGAAGCGCCGTCGCCGGTGGTGCTGACCGTGCTGAGGCCAATGCCCAGACCGAGGGCTGCGAACATCACCTGGACGGCGATGGTGAGAAGCGTGCCGCCAAAAATACCGCCCCATGCGAGGCGCTGTCGGTCAACCGCGATTGTATCCACTGTGTCCCGATCATACGAAACCATGGTGTGTCTCCATTCATCCTGTTCTTCAGATAAAATCCCTGCGGGGCTGCAAGCTCCCGGCGAGGTCAGGATGGAAACACACCCGGATACCGTTGGTTCCAGATCGGTAGCCGGATATATTTTGCACGAGCGTGGGAACAAAAGCCGCGTACGTGTATGCCTGCGCGGTATGCGCAGTCTGCAAGGCAGGTGTACAGATGGTCTGGAAAGCGGCTGGCGTCAGGCCAGGCTGCGCGCCTCGCGAAACGTGATGAGCCTCTTGCGGCCTTCATCCCACAGGACCAGTTTCACGCAGCGCAGGCTCTGCAGAATGGTGATGCGCCCGACATTGCTCAGTTCCGGATAGTCCCGCAGAACCTCCGGCAGCCGGTAATAGGGCACGCGGCTGGAAAGATGGTGGACATGGTGGATGCCGATATTGCCGGTCAGCCAGCGCAGGGGAAGCGGCAGGACGTAATGCGAGGAACCGTGCAGGGCGGCTTCCTGGAACTGCCAGTCAGCGCCTTGCGACCAATGGGTCTCTTCGAACTGGTGCTGGACGTAGAACAGCCAGATGCCTGCAGCCCCGGCGAGAACGACGATGGGCAGATGCACCATGAGGAAGGGAATGACACCCACCAGCCAGATCAGAACGGCCGCCAGCAGCGCAATGGCAAAATTCGTCGCCATGGTGGAGATCCAGGGCTGGGCGCCGGAGCGCATCATGCCGAACGGCAATCTCTGTTTGAAAATGAAAAGCCAGGCCGGCCCGATGCCGAACATGATCACCGGATGCCGGTACAGGCGGTAGCCCAGGCGGCCCCAGCGGGACAAGGCCCGGTATTCGGCGACGGTCAGGGTCGTGATATCGCCGACACCGCGCTCATCCAGGTTGCCGGCCGAAGCATGGTGCAGTGCATGGGCACGGCGCCAGTAATCATAGGGGGTCAAGGTAAGAACGCCGATCGCCCGGCCGGTCCAGTCGTCGGAATGGCGGTGGGCGAAGAAAGAACCATGGCCGCAATCATGCTGGATCATGAACAGGCGAAGCAGGAAGCCGGCTGCCGGAATGATGAACAGCAACCCCCACCAGAAACCGTAGTGGACGGCAGCCCAGCAGACCGCCCACAGGATTGCGAAGGGAATGACCGTCACCGCAAGCTCGAAAATGCTGCGGCCGCGGTGCGGTTTGCGATAATTCAAAAGGATTTTCGGCCAGGCTCGGCCGCCTAATCCAGCTTCGGAAATGGGAGAGGTGTTTTTCATCGTCTATCATAGGCTTGCGACATGGGGCGACACAAGAGAGCTTCCCGTTCTTTTGTCGTAATAGGCAGATTTATGTGCAAATCCACCGCGTCATCACGGAAATCGAGGCAGAGCCGATTGGGTGCGACGTGACAGTCCCCATTTGGCATCATGGTGGCCCTCCGTCCTGTATCGACAAACGACGTTTCAGGCTCAGGAGGCTGAAATATTTTGGGCGAATGGCGTCGGATTTGCACGGGCCTCAAGATATCGGGTGATTTCATTCAGGGGCATCGGCCGTCCAAACAGATATCCCTGCTGTACGAAACAGCCGCAACTGGTCAGCCTGAACGCCTGGCTTTCCGTCTCGACGCCTTCGGCGATGACGCGGAGTTCCAGCGCCTGTGCGAGCTGAACAATTGCCTTGACCACGGCTTCGGCCTGCTGGTCAGCACTGATGTCTCTGGCAAAGGAGCGATCGATCTTGATGACGTCCAATGGCAAGCGCCTAATGTAAGAAAGGCTCGAATAGCCCGTTCCAAAATCGTCAAGGGCAATTCGGATGCCGAGCGCGCGAAAGCGGGAAAGGCATTCCTGGGCCTGCTCGAAATCGATGAGCAGCAGGCTTTCCGTGATTTCCAGTTGAAGGGCGGAGGGAGGGAAGTGATGATGGGCCAACGTCGCGGCGATATGTTCGACAACCGAGGAGGAACGCAGGTGACGCGGCGACAGATTGATCGACACGTAATCGAGATGACCGTCGCGGATGAACGGGTGCATCTCCCGGCAACAGCGATCGATCATCGCCCGGCCAAGCTCGACGATCAACGAACTTTCTTCGGCCAGCGGAATAAACAGGCCGGGAAGAATGAGCCCCCGCTCGGCATGCTGCCACCGCGCGAGCGCCTCCACCCCAACGATTTCGTTGCTCTTGGTGGAGATGATTGGCTGGTACCATGGCTCGATCTCTCCCGCCGCCACCGCGGTGCGCAGTTCTGCTTCCAGGCCCTGGCGGCTCTGAAGCTCGCCCGCCATGGTGTCGTCGAACTCCGTCCATGTCGAGCGTCCAGCCGACTTCGAATGGTACAGGGCGAAATCGGCGAAGCGCTGCAGTGTTGGTGAATCCACGGCATTGCGGGGGAAGCTTGCAAAGCCGACCGAGCAGCTGACGATCAGCTGCAGGCGGCCGCAGTCGATCGGCCTGCTCATGACCTCCATGACGTCTGCCGCGATCTGGCGGGCGCGTTCGCTGTGAGCCGGTGTCACGCAGATGACGCCAAACTCGTCGCCGCCCAATCGTCCGGGCACCTCTCGCTCCCGGCAGATTGCGCGCAACCGAGCAGCAACTTCCAGCAGCACCGCATCGCCGACGGCATGACCGTAATTGTCATTGATCTCCTTGAACCGATCGAGATCGACAAACAGAAGCTGTACCATGCCGCTTTGAACGCGAGCCTCCCGGATAGCCGCTTCCAGATCGCGCGTGAAACTGACCCGGTTTGCGAGCGTGGTCAGAGGGTCGCGCTCGGCAAGGAACAGGGCCTGCTGGCGAGAAACCTCCAATTCGTGCGTGCGATCGAGGACGCGCATTTCAAGATCGTTCGCCAGCACCGTCAGGTGGTTGTTGGCGTTATACAATTCCAGCGACTTCGCCTCCAGCAGCCATTCCGCCTCTTCGCGGGCTCGGCGTTCCCGTTTGAGGCGCCGTTCGAGACGCGCAACGCGATCGCCGGGCGTGTCGGTTTCCAGCATTTAGGCTATCGCATCCGTCTTCTGGATTGAGAACCGGACGAATTTCTCGCCATCGTGTTCGTGCGCGCTTCGCTCTATAAGCACGGTCTCGCCATAGAGCTGAGCCGCGCCAAGAATGAGGCCCGAGGCAAGCGCCGCGAAGGGACGATTGCTGCGATAATCGAGGTGCATTGCCCCGGTCCCAAGGCGTTCGGCCCGGAATTCCGGCAACTCGGCATCGGGGTAGAGTTTTCGTACCTCCACGTGGATATGGCTGTCGATGCTTTCGAGGAAATCAAACAGGGTGGCTGCGGTCTTGAAGAAGTCAGGGAATGAAGCCTTGAAACGCCCGATCAAATGTTGACCGAACAAATCCAACAATTCGTTTGGCGGCGTGTTGCTTTGCGCAGACAAGTTGGCGACAAGCGATTGCATCTCCTTGTGGTCGTAAGTACCCACCGCAGTATAGGCGCCACCACTCGGCAGGTCGGAAGCTTCGATGAGATCATCCACGGCATCCGCCCCGTAGGTATGCTCTACGAAACCCAGCAATTCGGTGAATACCATGCCCTTCATGTTGCCCCCCCTACCTGACCATTGAATCATGTCGATTTCTAACGATAAACTGCAGGAGAAAATGCATAATTAATAATCTAATTAAGAATGAAAGAAAGTTTTCCACACAGTACTTTATGTGGGAACGCGTGGGATAAATATAGATGCTTTATTTAATTGGTTCTGCTTCAATGATCATGCGGTGACATCCGCGTGCGGGGAATTCTCATCCGCCATTGCGAAAACGGCAACGGACGCGAGCGGGCGTCTGCATCGCACACCGTGTGACAGCACCCGCAGCCAATTAAATTTAGTAAAAACCTATACTTAGGTGTAGGTTACAACCGAGCGTCCTTGTGTCTTGCCATGCGCCAGATCGAGCAAGGCTTTCTCCACATCGTGAAGGGGGATCTCGTTTATGTGCATGAGCAAAGGTTTCTCTGCATGCATGCGCAGCAATTCCCGCATTTCGAGGCGCGTGCCAACACTTGTTCCCGTGATGACAACGCCCGTTCCCGTGAGCCACTCCTGACTGATGGGCACGGGTTGCGAAACCATTGCCGTGGCAACGATTCGACCTCTCGGTTTGATGCCCGCGACCATCAGCGGCCATGTGGCTGCTGACGGAGCAAAATTGATGCAGGCGTGCATGCCGCCCATCGCCATTAATGGCTCAACGGCGCTATCATCGGCCAACAGGGTTGCATGCGCGCCCATTTTCCGGGCGAGGGTAAGCTTATCCTCGGCAATATCCAGGGCGACAACGCGCACGCCGGAGCGAACGGCAATCTGAATGGCGTATAAACCAAGGCCGCCGCACCCAAAGATTGCGCATTGCATGCCAGCTCTGAGGCCCGCGCGGCGGACGGCGGAAAACGCGGTTACACCCGCGCACATCAAAGGGGCAGTCGACACCGCATCGAGTTTGCCGGATATCGAAACGGCATATTGCGCATTGACAATCACATATTCGGCAAAGCCGCCATTCACATCAAACCCATGCGCCCGCTGGCTCTGGCAAAACGCTTCCTGCCCAGCCAAGCACTCGTCGCAATGACCGCATGTGTCGTGCATCCATGGCACGCCAACGCGATCACCAACCCTGAAATTGCTCACGCCATCACCCAAACCGGCAACCGTACCGATGCCTTCGTGTCCCAGGATCCGAGCGGGCGCATTGCCGCTGGCGGGCCGCACGCCGCCTTTCCAGATATGCAGATCGGTATGGCAGACCCCACATGCTTCCAACTTGACCAGAATCTGGTCATATTCCGGCTGCGGCACGGGGAGACATTCGAGCTTCAGCGGTCCGTTCGCGGTGCCGTCAAACAATGCCGCGCGCATCATCGGTTTTATCGGTGCACTCATTTGACGAGGGCGTCCCTGACTTTGGCGAGCGCTGGCGTTCCGTCCAGTGCGGTCACACCGTTCAACCATTTCTCCAGATTTTCCGGCTTGGCATGGATCAGCGCGGTTGCAGCCGCTTCCGCGGTTGCGCCATCGTCAAGCATCATTTTCATGCCTGCATTCTCCTGATCCACATCAAAGATCAGATTCTCAAACAGTTTTGCCACGTTGGGACAGTCCGCGGCATAACTCGGACGCGCAAGAGTCCAGACGGTTGAGCCGCCGAAATCAGGCCCGAATTCTTCGTCGCCGCCTGTGAGATAATCCATCTTGAGGTTGAGATTCATGGGGTGCGGCTGCCAGCCGAGAAAAACGATCCATTCCTTGCGTTCCACGGCACGTTTTACCTGCGCCAGCATGGCTTGCTCACTGGATTCAACGATTGTCCATCCTGAAAGGCCATGTGCGCCTTTTGCCACCATATCGAGCAACGGCTGGTTCGTTCCCGGTTCAATTCCATAAATCTTCTTGCTGAATTGATCCGGGAATTTGGCGAGATCGTCGAACGATCTTACGCCGGCAGCGGCGACATAGTCCGGCACAGCCAGAGTGTATTTCGCACCGGTCAGGTTGGTTGCAAGAACATCAACCCATTTCTTGTCGAAGAAATCTTTGAACTCGATATTCTGAGCAGGCCGCCAGTTGCCAAGAAAGACATCGATCTGCCCGCCCTTAAGACTGGCATAGCTCACACTGAGGCCAAGCAAACTGCTGGTCATCTTGTAGTTCAAGGCTTTCAAAAGAAGCGACGCAGTGGCCGTCGTCAGTTGAATATCGGTCCAACCGATATCGGCGGCTCTGACGGTTGCACAGGAAGGGGCGTCGGCCCTGGAAGTCGTGATGCCCGCCGCCATCAGGCCAGCAGCCAATGTTGCTGAAACGAGTTTTCTCATGCTGTTCCCCTTTGGATTTCTAACGTGAGTTGCAGCAGCATCGCAGTCGGGAATTATTTGTCAATTCAAAAAATTGTACGAGCATACAAAAATTTGAACGGTATAGTTGCGTGGAGAATCCAATCAAGGTTTGGCGTGGCATGAAGCGATCGATTGAAGACATCAGGCGGCAGGAGTTGATCGAAGGTGCTTACCGGGCATTCCTGCAGTTCGGTATTGATGGTTTGACGACGGCACGCATCTGCAAAGAGGCGGGCATGTCGCCGGGTATTCTGTCCTATTATTTCAAGAGCAAGGACGAGGTTCTGTTCTGGATGGTGCGTCATGCCAACCGCGTCATCATGGATGAAGTGGTTAACCGCATGAAGCAGGCAACCACGCGGTGGGATCGTCTGATGGCGATCGTGGAAGGAAATTTTCCGGAAGACCTCTTTGAGCAGAATGTCGCCAATGCCTGGCTTTCATTCTACGTTGCAAGTGCAAAGGATGTGCAGCTTGAGCGTCTGCAGCGGCTCTTTCATCGACGGCTGGCATCCAATCTGAGCAGTTGTGTTTGTCATCTCGTTGAGGGGGAACAAATCCGGCATTTCGTTGCGGCCGTAGCGATCCTCATTGATGGTACTTGGCTTCATAGGGCTGCTATCCACAGCAGGATGACGTCTGCGGAGGCCATTTCGCTCATAAAGTCTCAAATTGAGAGTACCCTTGGATCCGATGTGGTGACGGCTGCCAAAAACACGCCTGTTTCCCCATAGGGTCGCAGCAGAAAAGCCTCAATCAGGTTCGTTCGAGCAAAACGCTCCGGGTGGTGCGGTTGAGCAACGCCACCTCACGGACAATGGTTCGTTTACGCTGACCAGCGGCATTTTCGCCGATGAAGCGTGGGCGGGGGTCGCCATTGCGTGTTTCAGGCGAGTTCGATCAACCGGAAGCCCTGTCGCGTTCGTTCCTGTTTTCGCAACGGGACGAGAATGCTCCGCACGGTTGTACAATCCTTTGCGATCTCGATCGGAAGCCGATGGTTCTGATAAGTCAGGGCTGCTGCTCCTCACCAGATATGGCGCACCGAAGAAGGTAAAGATGAGAACTTTGTTCTCTTTACAGAGCGACATTGAAGCCCCCGTCGTCAATTCTCGGCCCTCACGCCGCGGAAGCGGCCTACGCGGCTAAACTACAGTTTCAATTATGGTCGGGAAGGAGAACGCACTGTAGTCACTCATTCTAAGTGGCTTGACATGGGCTTGTGCAATAGCCGCTCCGGCGCAATTTTGTATCAGTCTTTTCGATTTGTGTTTGGTGCTTGGCGTTTTCAATGTCCGTCGCCGCTTTGGAAGCCACATTTCATAAAAGTCAACTTTTCTTGAAATAAGCCGTATGACCGATCGTTTTCTTGCGACTTCCGAGTTTGTACAAATAACTATATTGAGGTTCATTGGGGTCATTTGCGGGAGGAGCGAAATCCTGCGCTAAGCTCTCTTTCACACCTGCCGGACGATGGAACCGATTGTGTTGACGACAATGCGCGCAGCCGTCAGCGCTGACATGCCGTCAATGTCCGCGGGCGGATAGAGCTCAACAAGATCGAATCCTGCGATCCTTGCCCGCTTGCCGACACCTGCTATCAGATCGATCACCTGCGTGTAGGTGAGGCCACCAGGGGTGCGCGCCGCCACGCCAGGCATGATGCTGGGATCGAGGCTATCGCAATCGAGCGTGATAACCACACGCGCACCTTGCGGAATATGCCGCAGAGCGGCTTCGACGCCGTGGGCGTGAATCTCGCGGGCCGTTACAAAGTGGCTACCGTAGCGTCGTGCTGCGTCGATATCAGCCAGACGTGCGCTACCAACACTGCGCAGGCCGGCTTGCACCATGCCCGCGACGTGCGGCATCTCGCTTGCCCGACGCATAGGGCTGGAATAGCCGTAGCGTTCGCCGTGGATCTCGTCGCGCCAGTCGATATGGGCATCGATCTGCAAAACCCAGACAGGACCATCGTCTCTAAAGCTGGCAAGAAAAGGAAATGTCACAGAACAATCGCCGCCGAGCAGGATAGGTACAGCCTGCAAAGCCAAGGCTTCACGCGTCTTTGTCTCGATGCGTGCTCGGTTGCCTTCATTGTCATGCATGGTGGTCTGGACGTTGCCAACATCCACGCAGCATCCTGGCCCACCATCAAAAAGTGGCCCTCCAATATCAAAATCCCAGTGCTCGACAAGCGTGGCATCGTCCTGGCTTGCAGCGCGAATGGCGTCAGCGGCCAAGGTGTAGCCGCTACTATCCTTGCCCGGATAGGTGCTGCCGTGACCGACACCAAAAATCACGATACGAGGCATGTTGTCGTCGCCAAGGTGAGCGGGGAGTCCAAGAAAAGAAGATGAGATGTTCATTGGGCTGTCCTGAAAAGGTGAAATTCTAGTGTTAAGCACGCATGGTGGTGTCGTTCGACGGCTACAAACCGGAATAGTACCGTAACATAACGCCGGCCATCTCCTGCAGGTATCAGATGGCCTGTTGTGGTCTATCGGTTATGCTGACATCGTGCGTTCTGATGGCATGAGATGGGAGCGCCTTGCGTTTCCGAGGAATTCCAGGATCGGGTGATTTACGATAATGCCTGGCGCCAACGAGGGGATGGGTCGACGCAAGCGTGTGGGCGAGTAGTGTTGCGGAAATGATAAAAAAAGACAGAATACGCTAAGTGTTGCCGCTCTGGCCGGATGCCATCTTGGCGGAGCTGTGGCTGGGGCCACTTGACCGCGGTACAGGCTTGCAAATCAAAACAGAAATCGTTGAGATGGAACTTGACGCGGTGCTCAAGAATTTTCTGCCGGCATTGCGGCAACGCGGACTTAAAGTCGGGATCTGCTTCGATCAGGCAAGCGACGGACGCATTGAGTCCGTCCACAAGGTGATCGCCGATATCAGGCATGAGATCCAGACGGGGTTTTCCTACCTGACACCCTGACGACGGACATGGAGGATCAGGTCGAAAGGCAGATCATGCCGCCGTGGCTCCATGGACAGGCCTGGCCTCGCATTCTACTGTGGCGCGAGAAGAACGCGCGTCGGATTTACCCAATGTCGTGTCGTGAGGGCATGTTGGGTATGTGCTCAGCAAAGAAGAGATTGATAGCGTTTGAAGTCCCATGAATAGGATGCCATCAAACCCGCTTGGTCGACAACACTTCAAATGTCTTGGCAAGGGTGGCAACAGACCGGTCGTAGTCGGCGAGAGCAAGGCACGCGATCAGTGCATCAACGATCGCGAGCTGAGCAATCCGGCTGGTCATAGCCTCCGTTCGGAACTGCGTCTCGCGTGCCAGCGTATTCAGCACGATATCTGCATGCGCTAGAAGCGGCGACTTGCCGAAGTTCGTGATGGCAATTGTCGTTGCGCCTGCTTCCTTGGCGAGCCTTGTAGCGGTCAATGTTTCTATGGTGCTGCCGGAGTGCGAAATTGTAATCACTGCGGTCGATGAGTCAGCCAGAGATGCGGTGATCGCCTGAACATGGCTGTCGACGCTTGCGCGCGATTCTATGCCAATGCGCAGCAGCCGATAATTGGTATCCTCCGCAATGGTGGCGGCGCTGCCTATCCCGAATACCTCGACACGGCGCGCGGTTCGTATCACCTCGACGGCGCGGGCCAAGGAATGGACGTCGAGGGCATTCTGCGTGTCACGCAAGGCCTGCAAATCCGACTGAAATACCTTTTCGATCACCGCAGCCGTATCGTCATCCGGGGTCAAATCCTCGTGGATAAATTGCACAGGTTGCACCAGTTCACGCGCAAGGGAGAGCTTGATCTGTTGGAACCCACGGGCACCGATGGTCTGGCAAAAACCGATAACGCTTCCCTCGCTCACTTCTGCCCGTTCTGCGACCTCGGTCACGGACATGTGCACGACGTCGGCGGCATTCTTCGTGATGAAATCCGCAATGCGGCCGGCAGCCGGCGCCAGGTCCTTTCGAATTGCCTGAATACGATCAATAACCCCGGAAAACGCTTGTCCACCCGATGTCTTTTCCCGGTCACTGGTCATTGTCGCCTCACGTTCTCAGAGCTTCAGACTGTGGCTAGTCGAAGCGGTTGCCTTATGATGCCATTCTGTACGAGATGGAACCGCATTCCGAGACGGTGTGCACCAAGACCGTCAGTTTGCGGATTGTCGCCGATCATCACGGCTTCTGACGGCTCTATTCCAAGTCTTTTGCACGCCAATTCAAACAGGATGGGTTCCGGTTTGCCGATGATGATGTAATCGCGCGCGCCGGCACAGGCAAGAATTGCTGCCGCCAATGCGCCGGTCTCCGGCACCGGCTTCCCATCCGCGCCGGGATGGCTGAGATCTGGCGCTGCCACGTAAAACTCGGCGCCATCCGTGAGTGCTCCGGCTGCGGCTGCGAGTTTGGCATAGGAGAATTGCCTGTCGCGGGCAACGAGAACAACATCCGGCCTCGGCGCGTCGAGGCAAAGCCCCCTGTCCTTCGCATAGATTTGCAATGCGTGGCTTCCGAGAAGCATGACAGCTCCACCAGGATAGCTCATCGCTATCCGGTCAATGGCGCATGTTCCTGCCAGGACGATCCTTTCCTCGGCAATCTCCAGGCCGAGCGCATGCAACATGTACGATAACTGGCCCGGCGTGTGTTCGGCATTGTTGGAAACAAGAACATGGCGCCCGGCAACGGCTTTCAACAGCCAGCGTGCATCCGGCAGGATCGTCCGGCCACTCAGCAAAGTGCCATCAAGATCAATCAGGTAGCCTCTGGCATGCAAGTCGAATTCAATCACGGTTTAATCCTCGATTCCGGGAGATGAATGGACTGAGGAAAACTCAATGTCAACAATTATAAAAAATGAGTATAGTTCATAAAACTGTTACGAGCGGTGTTTAATCCTTGGGTAACGAGCGACCTAAAGGAGCAGGCATGAAGATCGCGATCATCACAGATATCCATCATGGGCCGCAGTCCCATACCAAGGACGCGAATTGGAATGGCTTGCCGTTTGTGCGCCAGTTCATTGATCGGGCAATCGAGAAGAAAGCCGATCTCGTGCTTGATCTTGGTGATCATATTTCAGACACGACCCACGAGAATGACTATCGCTGTGCCACAGAACTTGCCGACATCTTCAAGACGTTCCCGGGCAATCGCGTTCACATCCTCGGCAACCATGATGTGAACAATCTGAGCATTGCTGATAATGAGGCCATCTTCGGACAATCGATGCAAAGCAGCGTGCATGATCTTGGCGCGTGTCGTCTGATCGCATGGCAGCCCGATGTAAAGATCCAGATGGGCATTGGCTTTTCCAAAGCAGAACCTCACCTTGAATGGCTGGTTGAAACGCTGAATGCGGACGACCGCCCGGCCATCATCGCGACCCATGTTCCACTGTCTGGACACTCCCAGATCGGTAACTACTATTTCGAGCGCAATGCGCACTATTCAAGCTATCCGGACCATGCCGTTGTCCGGCGCGCTGTCGAGGCGACTGGACGGGCGGCACTTTGGCTCTCCGGACATGTTCACTGGAACACGGTCACCAATGTGGGCAATGTGCAGCACATCACCATTCAGTCCCTGAGCGAACGGTTCACGACCATGCCCATGACGGCATGCGCCTACGCTGATCTCGATATCAAGGACGACCAATTCACCATTGACGTCTTGGGTAACGATCCCTTCCACGCCCGTTTACCCTTCCGCAAATCCGGTGACCGTCCGTGGGTGGTTCCTGTTCCACCTTTCACGGAAGCCGATCGCACTATCGAACGGGAGCGGCTTCGTGCTTGATTTTCTCGCCAGGCGAATGATCGGGGCAATCATCACGCTATGCGTGGTCATCGCCGCCGTATTTGCCGCGACCCGTCTGTCGGGTAATGCGATGGATTATCTTCTGCCGCCCGGAACGGATGCTGCGACGCGGGCAGCCATGATCCAGCATTTTGGACTCGACCAGCCTCTCTGGAGCCAGTTTTTCCATTTTGTCCGGGGTTTGTTCAATGGCGATTTTGGGATCAGTCTGTATGAGCGCCGGCCCGTCGCAGATATCTATGCGGAGCGGCTGCCCAATACGCTGATCCTTTTTGCCTATGCATTGTGCTTTTCGCTCGCTGTTGGTGTGCCGCTCGGGATCTTTGCAGCACTGAAACGGGGCAGTGCGGTAGGCTCGGTCATCATGGGATTGGCGTTTCTCGGATACGCAACGCCAAACTTTGTGCTGGCGATCCTGATGATCCTGTTCTTTTCCTTGAAACTACACCTGCTTCCGAGTTCAGGATCGGCAACGCCATTGCACTTCGTCATGCCGGCCTTGGTGCTTTCGGCGCTCATGCTCGCCGAAATACTGCGGTTCACCCGTAATGCGATGCTTGATGTGATGAGCCAGGATTATATACGAACCGCCCGGGCCAAGGGCATGCCGCGATTTTCCGTCATCGGTAAGCACGCTCTTCGCAACGCAGCAATACCGGTTGTAACGATCATAGGCTTGCAGATCGCGGGGATGGTCGGGCGTTGCGTCCTGGTCGAAGCCATCTTCGCAACAAAGGGCATCGGCGATCTCATCGTCCACGCCGCCATAGGCAGAGACTACCCCGTCCTGCAGTTCGGCGTCATCTTCATAGCGAGCCTCGTTGTATTCACCTCGGTCGTCATCGACCTGCTTTATGCCCTTATTGATCCTCGTGTGAAGGTAACCGTATCATGAGTGAGCTGACAGCATCCGCCGCATCCATCCCCCTGAACACAACGGCCGCACGGGCCCATCGACGCAAGACTGGGATTGCGCGCCTCTGGTCAAGAGCTGGCCTGATGCCTCGGATCTATATTGCCGCCTTCGCCTTGATCCTGGTTGCCGCAATTGCTGGCCCTGCGATCGCACCTTTCGATCCCAACGCACAGACACTGCTGGCACGACTGCGTCCGCCAGTCGGCTTTGATCGCGCCATGGCAATCCATCCACTTGGGACAGACGAACTTGGGCGGGACTTGTTGTCGCGCACATTGTCGGGGTTGCAACTGACGATGCTGATCGCACTCGCCGGCAGTTTTATCAGCCTGGTGGTCGGGGTCGCATTCGGAACTATCGCTGGTTATTTTCGCGGCCGCCTTGGCATGTTTCTTGTTGCTGTGGTTGACGTGCAGATGGCCGTACCTTTCACCCTCATTGCACTTCTCGTCATCGCGACACTTGGTAACTCGCTTCCGGTTCTAATTTCGGTGATAGGTATTTCCGGTTGGGAAGTCTATGCGCGCTTGGTGCGTGCACAGGTGCTGTCCATTTCCCATCAACCGTTTGTCGAGGCCGCACGGGCCGCGGGTGCATCGCATAGCCGAATTCTGTTCCGCCATGTGATCCCCAATGTCTTTTCGCCGATCATCGTCATCTGGACCATGACCTTCTCGGCACTGATCCTGCTGGAATCGTCGCTCTCCTTCCTCGGTCTTGGTGTTCAGCCTCCAACTGCAACGCTTGGTTCGATGGTCGGTTCGGGCCGTGATTATCTTGCTACGGCGCCTTGGGTTGCCGTGGTGCCATCGCTGGTCATCATGTTCATCTCGCTTCTGGTGCTGCTGATTGGCGATTGGCTGCGCGACGCACTCGACGTCAAGCTCAAGTAAGCCCCTGGCGGCTGCGCCCGCCTGGTGTGTTCGACACTGATACCAATTCGATTTTTGTGCCCTGCCGCGCTGCGCGTTGGACGGAAGGGATAATTTTACCCGCAAAGGAACCTGATATGAACCCTAGATTCACGCTTGCGCTGGCTTCGGCGCTGCTTCTTTCCACCTCTGCAATTGCTGCCGACCTGCGGGTCGGCGTGCAGAACCTTCCCCCGTTCCTCGATCCCGGCAAGGATTTCAGCAATACCGGGTCGCAGATGTATTACAACGCATTCGATCCATTGATCGAGAAGGACTATTCCAAGCCGGAAGCCGTTTTCAAACCCGGTATTGCCACATCCTGGAAACAGGTTTCACCAACGGTTTTCGAGGTGAAGATCCGCAATGACGTCAAGTTCCAGAATGGTGATCCTCTGACGGTCGACGATGTTGTATTTACCTTTGAACGATTGCTGAAAGACATGACTCCTGAGTTTGCGGGAATCCACCGGCAGTTTTTTGCGAATTTCATCAATGTCGAGGCTCTGGACGAGTCCACGGTCCGCTTCACGACCGAGAAGCCGGAACCTCTTTTCGAGACACTCCTGAATACCTCCGAGGGCTCGATTGTGCCAAAGAAATACATCATGGGCCTGACCGGTGATGCGAATCTTGCAGAAAAGTCCGACTTCGATGCTTTTGCCCTCAAGCCGATTGGTACAGGCCCGTACCAGATTACGGACTACACGCCGAACGAGAGCCTGACCTACAAGCGGTTTGATGGTTTCTTTGGCGACAAGGCACCGTTCGAGACTGTTACCGTGCGCCGCATTCCGGAAATGGCGGCACGCACCACAGCACTTGCCAATGGTGAAGTCGACATGATCACCAATGTTCCGCCGGATCAGCTCGACGCGATCTCTTCCAATCCTGCGCTCAAGGTTGAAGGGGCGGTCACACCACTTTTCCATGTGGTTATTTTCAACACGAGAAATGGTGTGCTCAAGGACAAGCGTATCCGCGAGGCGCTCAGCATGGCGATCGATCGCGATTTGCTGAATGAGTCACTCTGGCTTGGGAAGGCCGTCGTCCCGGGTACGCATACCTATCCCCAGTACGGGCCGCTCTACATGCCTGAATTGAAGACCTTCAAATACAATCCTGAGAAGGCGAAACAACTGCTGAAGGACGCTGGCTATGATGGCTCACCGGTCCGTTACGACACGGAAGCCACCTACTATACCAACGGTCTTCTCGCAGCACAGGCGATCAAGGAGATGTGGGCTGCAGTTGGTGTGCCGATGAACATCAATGTGACGCCGAAATGGACCGCCGCCGATCCGGACATGAATTCGCGCAACTGGTCGAACCCAATGTATTTCGCCGATCCGGTCGGCTCCTTTGGCACCATGTGGGCGCCGAAAGGTGCTGGAACGGAAGCCTCCTGGTCAACCACGCCGGTCTATGATGCCATGTGGGAACGTTTTCGTTATTCGACGGATGTGAACGAGCGCAAGAAGGCCTATGCCGAGATGATGAGTTATGTGAAGGACGAAGCGCCGTTCATCCCGCTGTATCAGCCGTTCGAATCCTATGGAATGAGCCGGAAGCTCGACTGGAAGCCGTTACCGGGGCACATCCCTTACGTCCTTGACTTCCGTGCTGGCGCCGTTTCCATCGCCACCAACTGAGGCCGCTTGCGCCGCCGGGCTTCGTGCCTTCCGGCGGCGCTCATTCTCCAGCTATCGAGGGGTCACCATGAACAAGCCGCCACTGCTTTCCATCGAAAACCTGTGCATCAGTTTCAAGACCGGAAGCGGGCGACTGCTTGCCGTGGAGAAATTGTCTTTCGATGTGTCTCCCGGTGAATGTGTCGCCATCGTTGGCGAATCCGGATCAGGGAAGTCAGTCACGGCGATGTCCATTCTTGGCCTGACCACCTTCAACGGCGGCGTCATCGAGCAAGGGACATTACAGTTCCGCCAGCGCAATGGGGAGCTTGTCGACCTGGCACAGCTTCCGGAAAGGCAACTCGAAAGCATCCGCGGCGATGAAATCGCAATGGTTTTCCAGGAACCGATGACCAGCCTCAACCCGGTTTTTACCGTGGGTGAGCAGGTGGCGGAGGTTGTCAAGCAGCACCGTCAGGTTGGCAAGACTGAAGCGTCTGCTCGTGCGCTCGAACTTCTGAAGCGTGTGCAGATTGCGGAAGCTGAGACCCGCTTCCGGCAATATCCGCATGAATTGTCAGGTGGAATGCGGCAACGTATCGTCATTGCCATGGCTCTTGCATGCTCGCCACGTCTGCTGATTGCCGATGAGCCAACGACAGCGCTGGATGTTACGATCCAGGCGCAGATTCTTGATCTATTAAAGGAACTTGCCAGACAGGATGGTTTATCGCTGTTGTTCATTACGCACGACATGGGTGTGGTTGCCGAGATCGCTGACCGGGTTATCGTCATGCGGCAGGGCTGCAAGGTTGAAGAAGGGCCAACGGAAACACTGTTTGCCTCTCCCGTCCAACCCTACACGCGCCAACTCCTCGACGCGGTTCCAAGACTCGGGGCAATGGCGCCGTTTGCAGAGCCGCGTGCGTTTGGCGATCATCGGCCAGACCTGGTTGGGGATAAACCGGCCAGATTGCCTCTGTTGCGAGTTCGCGATCTCGTGAGCCGGTTTCCTGTGCGCAAGGGCGCTCTGCAGCGGCATGTGGCAAATGTTCATGCTGTCGAAAACGTCTCCTTTGATCTGGCGCAGGGAGAGACCCTTTCCCTCGTTGGTGAATCCGGCTGCGGCAAATCCACCACCGGCCGATCCATACTTCGCCTCATAGAACCTCTGTCCGGAACCGTTGAACTGGCGGGCGAAGATATATTGGCCCTGAAGGGCAGGGAGCTTCAGGCGCGCAGGCGCGACATGCAGATCATTTTTCAGGACCCCTATGCCGCGCTCGATCCAAGGCTGACCGCGTTTGATCAGGTTGCCGAACCCCTTGTCATCCACAAGGTGGATCAAGGGTCTGCCCTTCGCGACCGCGTGGTCGCACTGATCGAGCGCGTGGGGCTTTCAGCCGAACATCTCGATCGCTATTCGCATGAATTTTCCGGCGGCCAGCGCCAGCGCCTCTGCATCGCCCGGGCCCTGACACTATCGCCCAAACTCATCATTGCCGACGAGCCTGTTTCAGCACTCGACGTATCGGTTCAGGCACAAGTGGTCAATCTTATCATCGAACTGCAGGAGGAACTGGGGCTGTCATATCTGTTCATCTCTCACGACATGGCCGTCGTCGAACGGGTGAGCCACCGGGTGGCCGTCATGAACATGGGACGCATAGTTGAGATAGGCTCGCGCGCGGCTGTATTCGGCAATCCGCAGCATCCCTACACGCAATCCTTGCTGGCGGCTGTTCCCAGCACCGATCCTACAACGAAAAGGAAAGTTCCGGTGGCGCCTACTCAGCTCGTTTCGCCGGTTCATCCTGTTGGCTACCTCCCGCCCGAGACAAGGTTTGAGCGCATCTCTGCGGATCATCACGTGCTCGTAAACTGAAGACAAATCGAGCGTGGGGAACGCTTAGGCAAACAGGCGGACGATAGGCTTTCGACGAGTTTCTTCCCGTCGAGCATAGCAAAAATGCCAGGAAGGATGCCGCAGTATTGCCGCTCACTGCTGGTGGAATACGCAAAGATAAAACAAAATATGTGGGGCATTTCGGCCACAATGACAAACGTATCGCATCAGAATAGGGGATTCTTGCGAGCAATCAATTTCTTTCGTACGTTGAAGTTGTAGCAATGATTCCGTTGCGCAGCGCTATCAATATTTAACGGCAAGAATGGACGGGGGTCATACATGCAGAGGCCATTGAAAATGCATTCGGCACAATTGCTTGCAGCAACGGCCCTCATTGGGACGTTTGTATTTGTCGATGCATCGTTTGCAGCTTGTACCACCGTTGGCGGAGTGACGACGTGCGATACGACCGCCCCCAATCCTTGGACTACCAGAGTCGGAAACGGCCCGGCCGCGAGTGAAGACAACCGAACCCTTATTGTAAAAAGCGGAAGCCAGATCAATTCCGGCAATGACAATGCTGTCACGTTCCGCGACAATGCCAATATCACCGTTCAAAGCGGCGCTACGGTCAGCAATTTTGCCACGACCACCGCTGGCCAATACAACACGGGCGGCGACACGGTCGAGGTTCGCAACAATTCGACAATAACGGTCGAACAGGGAGGCCAGATTCTCGCAGCAGGACCGCAGAACAGCGGCGAGGCGATCAATCCGGAAGGCTTCGGCAACACAATTATCAACAATGGAACGATCAGGGGCACGAACTCCGCTGCCATCTGGTTTCAGAACACAACTGGCTCCAACACGGTCATCAACAACGAGACCGGCGTCATTCAAGCGCCCGGTAACGTCATCGGGGCGTCGGGCAACGGCTCCGTGGATTTCACCAACAAAGGCATGGTGATCGGCAATCTCGTCTTTGCGGGCGGTAATGATACATTGCGGCTCTACACGGGCTCGACCATCACCGGCAACTTCAATGGCGGCGGCGGCAACAATACTATTTTTCTCAGTGGAACCGGGCAATCGTCGCTGCCCGGCAACATGGCCAATTTCCAGACGCTGATCAAGAACGATACCGGCACGTGGACCCTGACCGGAACGATTACCGGCGTAACGGCCTCCACGGTGCAGGAAGGCACCTTGGTCCTGACCGGCAACAATACGAATTACACGGGCACGATTCTTGTTGCTCCCGCCGGCACACTCGAAGCGCGGGCCCAGAGTCTGCCACCGACCGTTACCGACAACGGCCTTGTGCGCTTCAACCAGCCGGATACCGGAACCTATAGCGGTCTGATTTCTGGCACAGGCGTTGTGGAAAAGACTGGCGCGGGCGTCGTCACCCTGGCCCCGACAGCTCCAGGCGGCAATACCTATTCCGGCGGAACACGGATCAATCAGGGTGTTGTCGCTGTCGGTGTCGATAATGCATTGGGCGCTTCGAATGGGGGCATCACGTTCAACGGCGGGACGCTGCAACTTAACAACAGCTTCAATCTCGCCGCAACGCGGGCCATCGTCGTCAACGCGCCCGGTGGCACGGTTGATACGCAGGGGTATACCTCGACCGTTAGTCAGGGCATCACAGGTGCAGGCGCGTTGAACAAGGCTGGCTCCGGGGCGCTTATCTTGACGGGCAACAACGCCTATACGGGCGGAACCACGATTGCAGCCGGCACGTTGCAGCTCGGCAATGGCGGCGCGAGCGGCAGCATTGTCGGTAATGTCACCAACAACGGTGCCCTTGCATTCAACAGGTCCGACACATCCACCTTCAGCGGTGTGGTTTCCGGTTCCGGTTCCGTTGCGCAGATTGGCACCGGCGCGACAATTCTTACTGCGGACAATACTTACACCGGCGGCACTACGATCAGCGCCGGGACTCTGCAGCTCGGCAATGGCGGTACGAGCGGCAGTATTGTCGGCAATATCACCAACAACGCTGCCCTGGCGTTCAACAGGTCCGACACGGCAACCTACGCCGGCGTGATTTCGGGTTCCGGTTCAGTTGCGCAGATTGGTGCCGGCACCACGGTTCTGACTGGGGACAGCAGCTATACCGGCGGCACAACGATCAGCGCCGGGACCCTGCAGCTCGGCAATGGCGGTACGAGCGGCAGCATTGTCGGCAATGTCACCAACAACGCCACCCTTGCATTCAACAGGTCCGACACATCCACCTTCGGCGGTGTGGTTTCCGGTTCCGGTTCCGTTGCGCAGATCGGCACTGGTACCACCATTCTCACCGCCAATAACAACTACACCGGCGGGACAACGATTTCAGCCGGGACGCTTGCCGTCGGTGACGCAGCCAATCCAGGCGCAGCGCTTTCTGGTGGCGGACCGATCAACATTGCATCGGCAGGCACACTCGCCGGCTTTGGCAGCGTTACTGGCGATGTCACCAATGACGGTACGATTGCCGTCGCCAATGCTCTGCCCGCATTCACATCCGGACCAAACGGCAATTTCACCATCAACGGAACGCTGACCAATCGTGGCCATGTTCAGCTTGGCGGCAACGGCGTCGGAAATACCCTGAATGTTACCAACTATGTCGGTCAGAGCGGGACCATGGGTCTCAACACCTACCTCGGTACCGACGGCTCGCCGTCCGACAGGCTGATCGTCAATGGCGGGACTGCGTCGGGCTCGACGGCATTGCAGATTACCAATGTCGGCGGCCCCGGTGCAGCAACCACCAACAACGGTATTCTTCTTGTCGATGCTGTGAATGGTGGAACGACCGCGCCCGGTGCGTTCTCGCTGGCTGGACCCGTTGCAGCTGGAGCGCGCGAATATGTGCTCTTCAAGGGCGGCGTCACAGGCGGCACCGCGCAGAATTGGTATCTGCGGTCTGCCATTACACCGCCGGACGAAGGCGTACCACCGGCAGTGCCCGGCGAAACCGCCGGCGGTACGCCACTACCCCCGACGCCTGGGGATCCAAACCCGCAGCCACCCAATCCCGGCGCAACGCCGGTTATCCCCACCAATGGGGAGTCCGTTCCGCTTTACCGACCGGAAGTGCCCACCTATACCGTTGTCCCGCCGGCACTACGGCTGGCCACGCTGGCCACGCTCGGGACCTTCCACGAACGACGTGGCGAACAGAGCGTGTTGACGACCGGAGACAATTTTTCTGCGGCTTGGGGCCGCGTCTTCGGACAGGATATCGAACAGAAGTGGTCTGGCACCGTTGACCCGTCAATCGACGGATCGATATGGGGCGGCCAAGTCGGCCTCGACATTCTGCGCCAGGATAGCGGCAACGGTCACCGCGACACCGCAGGTGTGTTCTTCGGGTATTCGACGATCAACGCCAAGGTAAAAGGCCAGGCATTGGGTTGGAACGATCTGAGCGTCGGTGATATCAACGCCGATGTTTCCAGCCTCGGCGGATACTGGACTCATATCGGACCGACCGGATGGTATGTCGACGGTGTGCTGATGGGGTCGTGGTTCAACGGTAGCGCCAAGACCAATCGCGGTATCGGCATCGACACAAACGGCAGCGGCATTACTGCTTCGTTGGAAGGTGGCTATCCAATATCTATTGCTCAGGATTGGGTGCTTGAGCCACAGGCACAGATCATCTGGCAGGACCTGTCCATCGATAATCAAAACGACGGGTTTTCATCAGTCAATTTCAATACCGACAACAGTTGGACCGGACGCGTCGGCATGCGCCTGCAGGGCAACGTCGAGACCTCCGCAGGTTTGCTTCAGCCTTATCTGAAAGCCAATCTTTGGCATGCATTCGACGGCAGTGACCGCGTCCGATTTGGCTCGGATATCATCAGCACAGACTTCGGAGGGACCTCGCTGGAACTTGGTGGCGGTATCGTGGCGGCGGTTACGAAAGACGTCAGCCTCTTCGCAACGGCGGACTATACTTTTGAAGTCGACGGTGAAAAGCAACAGGTTATCAAGGGAAATGCTGGGGTGCGGGTACATTGGTGATTGCCCGGCTCGCTCCCCACCCCTGCAGGCGCCATAGGATCGCTCATAGTCTATAATCGCTTCCATTTTGAAAGCATAAAAATTTAGCAAATTCAGCAGTTTGCAGAAGTTCTGCTGTCTTAAGCATCGACTGGTTCCGAAACGGAACCAGTTCTGAAATACTTTTGGGCATTTTTATAGGAAACAGCTCGCCAAGCGGCCTTCCGAACGCAAGTGAATGTCGCCCCGATGACAGCGTTGACTGCATCGCAACGGGAGCTGGCATTGTCATGATGAAACAGAGATCCAATGGAAATGCATTCGGTTGTGATCGCCCGGAGCAAAGGGTTCGTCGCGCTATGCTGAAGGTGGATTACAGCCAGGAAGGTCATCCGGAGCACTTAAAGACATCGTGTTCCGCAGTAAGGGCAGAGCAGGAAATCCAATGCCCTCCTCATATTTTGCTGCCGGTCTGGGTCGGCGTGATCGCGGTCTGCCTGTTGTTTTGGGTATTCATCGCGACGCTCTTGCTGGATTTCTGAGACCGCTAATGCGCTGCGACGCTCCCCACGAATGACATTCATGGTCCTTCGACCGGCCGCGCTCTTTGGCCAATTGGGAAACGGAAATTCGAGCACGCCTACGGACCTCTCAGGTCGATATGCTTAAAAGGAAATTCAAATGCTTAAATCAGTTCTACTTTCTCTCGCGGGAGCTGGCATTGCCGCGCTCGCAATCTATAACCCGGCCTTCGCCGCCGACAGCGGACTCCCAGGCGGTGCAACATCATTGCGCGAACAGTACGGCGCCTGGACAGTCATCTGCGGTGTCGATGACAAGCAGGCCAAGAACTGTATCCTTCAACAGGAACAAGTTCGTCAGGTTAAGAATGGTGCAAGTCAGCGCGTTCTCGCCGTTGAGATTCAACCAAAGGGGAAAGAGGCCGACGCTCTTTTGGTGTTGCCACTTGGTCTTAAGCTGGTAGGTGGCGCCGTACTTCAAATCGATGATGGCAAGGCCAGTGAGGCCAATCCATTTCGAACATGCGTTCCGGCAGGTTGCATTGTCAGCGTCAAGGCCGATGCCAAAATGTTAGCTCTGCTGGGCAACGGTAAGTCGCTGGCGGTCAAAACCACGACCGACGATGGCAAGGAAGCGAATTTTGCCATCACCCTTGATGGGTTCCAAAGCGCACTCAACCGCGCTGTCGCGCTGAAAAACTAAGGCGACCAATCAACTGAAAGCTTGCGGCGGGCTCTTCATCGGAAGAGCCCGATGCTTCGCCACGCCGGTTATCGCCAATTTACACAACAATCAAACGATCCAGCTGCCGGCCAACGGTGTCAGGCGCACAACAGCGAGTTCATAACATGCAAATGAAATCTAAAAGCAAAGGAGGGCTCTCTATCAGCTCCTCCATCAAGCGACTGGGGCTGTCCACGGCACTCGTATCCGTGTTGGCTGTTCCAGCATTCAGTCAAAGCTATGACCTCGTCATTGATACGGACCAGACATCTGCGGTGCAGCTTTCTGCATCTGGTGGTTCGGTTCTGGTACAGGAGGGGGTGACGGTAAGTCCCAACACGTCAGCCGCCGATTTTGCTCTCGGTGGACTCAACGCCCTGAACTGGACTGTCGTCAATAATGGAACGATCAACTACGACCCCGGAAGTGGTGGATATGGCGTTCAACTGGTTGGCGACACGAGCGCGGTCATAAACGCAGGCTCTATTTATGGCAGTTATGTTGGCCTACAGAGCGGAACCAATTACCTCGGCAATCTGGATGCAATTTCAGTCACCAATCTTGCGGGCGGGACGATCAGCGGTGCCAGTCAGGGCATCTTTGCCTGGGATGGTCTGAAGGTTGAAAATCACGGCACTATATCAGGCGGGTCGGTCGGCATATACGGCACCGACAGCGGCAAAACTGGTGGAGATACGACGAAATCCATTGCAAATTATGGGACCATCTCTGGTGGGAACGTCGCAATCTCATTGTCAAATGGCACCGAAATTCTCAACGCCGCTGGCGGCCAGATTCTTGGCGGGGCCAATGGCGATGGCATCGATGTATCGAATTCAAACTCGTTCAACATCACCAATGAAGCGGAATCCATCATTCGTGGTGGCCGTCGCGGGATAAACTCGGCCTATTTCGGTACATATGTCAATCTGGATAATGCCGGGACGATCGAGGGCGGGACTGGCGCAGGCGCGTACCTTTACGCCAGCAGCACTGTCAACAACAGGGAAGGTGGGACCATCAGCGGAGCCGGTGGTCTTACGTTGGGGCGTCTTTCTTATCATAGCCTGACCAATGCCGGCACCATCGTGGGAACCGGTACGAGCCTTGTTGAAGGAAGCATCTTCTATGACGATCTTGGAGCTGGTGCGGGCATTTATATTGGCGGCGGCTTTGCTGTCATCCAAAATCTTGCGCCCGGTCGCATCGAGGGAGGCGCTTATGGCATTTATACGGGTGCCCTGAATGGCACTGCTCCTGGTTATTCTTCCATAGACAATGCGGGCACAATTACCGGCAATACCGGCATTGGCGTTGATGGCGTCGGTATGAGCATCGTCAATGCCGGTACGATCGAAGGGACGGGCGGCGTTGCCATTGCCTTTGCCCAGTCCGATTCGTTCAATTGGAACAGCCTGCAGCTCAAGACCGGTTCCGTCATCAAGGGCGATGTCATTGGTAGTGTCGGTGACAGTGCACGTAATACGCTGGAGCTGACCGGAACAGGAAGCGAAGATATCTCGAAGTTCAAGAACTTTCAGATTTTGCGACTGAATAGAGATTCGATGGATCCGGATTATACTCCCGCCAATTGGACATTGACGGGTTCCAGTACGTTCTCTGAATCGGCTTCGATTAACGGCGGAACGATGGTTGTCGACGGCGCTCTGACGACCCCAAATTTGACCGTATATGACGGGACGTTAACCGGATCTGGCTTGATCGTTGGTGATGTCAGTCTTGGTTATGCGGCAAGACTTGCCGGCCGCCAGGGTCAGGTTCTGACGATCGATGGCAATCTTGCGATGAGCGATTATGCCAATGTTGACGTGGCACTGGGCGCGCCAAGCAGCAACGGCTTGTTCGACGTGAAGGGCGATCTGACAATCGGCGGGAAGCTCAACGTCTCGGATCTTGGCGGATTCGGCGCGGGCGTTTACCGTATCTTTGACTATGGTGGTTCGCTCACCGATAACGGCTTCAATCTGGGAACATTGCCTGGCGGCATCAATTCGGCTGATCTTTCAATCCAGACGGCGATCGATAAGCAAGTCAATCTGATCAGTGCTGCGGGTGTGAAGCTCAATTTCTGGGATGGAACGATCACGCCTGTCGACGGCCATATGCAGGGTGGCGACGGCGTGATTGCCGGCGGCGATGGCATCTGGGACGCTTCGAACGTGAACTGGACGGACGCCAATGGAGCGATCAATAGCCAGTGGAATGGTGAATTCGCTATCTTCCAGGGCGCGGCAGGAACTGTGACTGTTGATAACAGCAAGGGCCAAGTGGCCGCTGCGGGCATGCAGTTCGCAACCGATGGCTATGTCGTCGAAGGTGATGCAATCGAGCTCACCGAGAACGAGAGTGTTGTTCGCGTTGGTGTTGGCTCACGTGCTGGTGCGGATATGACCGCGACGATCAAATCGGATCTGACTGGTTCCGGAGGTCTGGTGAAGACCGATTACGGCACACTGATCCTTACGGCCAATAACACCTATACGGGCGATACGGCAGTGAAGGGCGGCGCGCTTGTCGTCGGCACGGCGACAAGCATGGATGCTGCAATTTCCGGTAGCACGGAGGTGAATGTATCAGCCGGTGGCGCGCTCGGCGGTTATGGTAGCATTGCAGGCAATGTAACCAATGATGGCGTGATTGCGGTCGGCGATGCTATCGGTTTGATCGGTGGACCCAAGGGCGAGGCCAACTTCCGTATCCTCGGCGATCTCGACAATGGCGGTACCGTCATCGTTGCAGGTTCCGGCGTCGGCAACGAGCTGACAGTTGGCGGCAACTACATCGGTAGCGGGGGCACATTTGTTCTCAACACCGTTCTCAACGAGGGTGGTTCGAATGCGCAGACCGATAAGGTTGTGATCGCAGGCGACACATCCGGCACCGGAAAGATCGCCATTAACAATGTGGGCGGCACAGGAGGATTGACAGGTACCAATCCGACCGACGGCATCAAGATTGTGGAGATCGGCGGCGAAAGCAATGCAGAATTCAAGCTGGCGCATGCCGTCGTCGCAGGCATCTACGACTACGGTGCCTACAAGGCCGACGGCCAGAACTGGTATCTGCAGTCGCGTGAGGGTGATCCAACCGACCCCGGCAATCCTGGTGGCCATGTCGTCGATACGGTTCCGGGCTACAACACGGCACTTGCCGGAGCACAGGAGCATGTCCTGACCACGCTTGACACTTTCCACGAGCGTGTTGGTGAACTGCGATCGGAGGAAATGGAAGATGGCTTCCATGCCTGGACCCGCGGCATCGGCAAGACCGGCTCCTATTCGCCGAAGAGCATCACCGGCTACAATGGCCACGGCTTTGATATGACCACAGGCGGCGTGCAGGTTGGCGGCGACTATTCGCTTGGCGGTGTGTTCATCCCCGGCGACAAGCTGACCCTTGGTGTATTCGGTGAATATGCCCATTCGAACTTTGATGTTCGTGGTCGTACGGCAAGTGGCTCGATCTCCAGCAAGGGCGTTGGGGCCTATGCGACGTGGCAGCAGAATGCCCCGACCGCGACCAAGCCGGGCACAGGCGCCTATGTTGATGCGGTCGTCAAGCAGGATTGGCTTGATTTGGGTGTTTCAGCAAAGTCCGTCTCCGGCTTTGACATCGGTCACTCGTATAAGGGCCGGGCCACCTCGGCATCGATCGAAACCGGGTATGGCTTTGATCTTGGCAACAATGTTGTTCTGCAGCCGCAGGCACAGCTGACCTGGTCGAAAGTGACCGCGGACAATTTCACCGACAGCACCGGCGTTGCTGTTCGCGGTCAGGAAGCTGAAAGTCTGCGCGGACGTCTCGGCATTCGCTTGGAAAAGACCTTCTTCTTTGGTGATGATCAGGACGAACAGGTCTCCCTGATGCCAGTTCCGGAAAAGCCGACAAAGGGCAAGGCCAAGGCCAAAGCCAATGGCAAGGTGAAGACCAAGGTTGTTGCTGCACAGCCGAAGAAGAACAAGAAGTTCGTCAAGTCGGTCACGACTTATGTCGATGCCAATGTCAAGCATGAGTTCAAGGGCAGGAACGGTCTCACCGCGTCCGAGACAGCCATTGGCAATGACATGCGCGGCACACGCTACGATGTTGGTGTCGGCGCCGTTGCCAAACTATCCAAGAATGTCGGCCTGTTTGGTCGGGCATCGGTCGAGTTTGGTGGCAGCACCAATGTGGCAGGCACGGTCTCGGGCGGTCTCAAGATCACCTGGTAACGAAAACCGGAAGCCAGTTCTTAACGACTTCCGGACGCAGCACCTGCCCGGTTTGACTTCCGATTACCGGGTAGAAATGGTGCACATTGTTCCGGCAGAATGCTAGAAAAGCATTCGGCCGGAATACTGACTGAGGCAATGTTACCCTTTGCTGAATTGTGATGATTTCCATTCATCTAGCCAAGCCCACCGAACAGGCGCTCCTTCTGAGGAAATCAGCAAATGTGATGCAGTTTTGATTGCGAAAAGCAGCGCACCACTGGAATCCGTACAGTTCCTAGTGCCTTGTGAATAGCATCCGTAGATACACTAATATAAGTGAAGCCAACGGATGGGAAGATTGTGCGACATACCCCGAGCCGCTGAAAGTTGCTATTGATAGCGGGGCATAATCTGGAAAGGCCGATCGCCTATGCGTGCGTTGAAAAAATGAGTGCTCATAGAAGAATGGACCGGCGGACGATTGCCTCCTATTGGGCGGCTGTAATTTTTGTCATTTCGATCGCTTTTATCGGCGCAGCCACGATGATCTGGCAGGATTATCATAGCAGGATGAACGCGGCGAGCCAGGACGCGATGAATCTGGCGAGAGCATTAGCGGAGCACACCACTCAAATATTTGTCTCACTGGATGCACTCAGCCGTGCCGTAGTGGAAGACAGTACCAATCCGATCGTTTCACGGGACATGTTGTCTGAAGTGTTGACTCGTCGTGCAAAAGCCGAACCGGCCGCGACCGCCATCGCCATCGTAGATAAGGTTGGGCACGTTGTGGCGAGCAACGTTCTGACCTATCCAGTTGGCCTGGATATGTCCGCGGACACCTCATTTAAGATACTGAGCACGGAACCGGGACTGGCTAGATATGTCAGCCCACCCTATCAGACAGAATTTGGAGGAAGAAAGGACTGGAGCGGCTGGACAATGAACTATGCCCGCAAAATTCCTTCCGAGGACGGGAGCTTTAATGGCTTCATTCTGATCGTTGTTGATGGGCCATTTCTTTATGGATTTTACAATACACTTCAGGAGGAAAGCGGACGCGTTGTCGGTCTTGTCGGACAGGATGGCATTGTTCGTGCTTCCAACGTTACAGAGGTGATCGGAAGGAACCTTAGTGTGTTGGCCCAAACCGTCATCAGAAACGGTGGAGGGATCGTTGTTCGCCCTTCCGCAAGAACGGGTATCGAGCGGATATTCGCCTATAGCAAATCATCCGCTGCCCCGCTTCTCGCCTATGTCGGGGTTCCAACTGGGCCCATTTATCGGGCCTGGCTAACGGCATCGGGCATTATTGTCACTGCTCTACTCGCATTGTTTGCAGCGCTCGTTGCACTTGGCATTATCTTGGGAAAATACATCAAAAATCGCGCTTCACTGATGTCAAGCACGCTCGATATTGCGCGGGAGCGCCAGGAGCGGGAGTTTCTGGAATCGATCCTGAATACCGGTGGTGCACTGGTGGCCGTTACAGATGCTCAGGGTCGATTCGTTGTGGCCAATTCGGCTTTTCGAGAAATCTTCCAGCTCGAGAAAGTTCAACCTGCAGCGGCGGACGCCGGTACCAATCCTCTTGAATATGCGCTTGGCTATGAATTGCAGTCCATCATCGACCGGTTGCCCTATCAAACAAACCGCAATGTTGTTTCGCGCAGTGGTCAGAAGCGTGAACTCTCGTGGACGGTAACGCCCATTCGCACCAATGACGGATCAATTAAGAACCTGGTGGCGATCGGCTTCGACATCACCGAGCGGCGTGCGGCCGAGCTTGCGATCTACCAGTCCGGCAAAATGATTACGCTCGGTGAGATGGCAACAGGCATTGCTCACGAAATCAATCAGCCATTGGCAACAATCACCATGGCGCTCGACAATCTCCGCGAAAGGATCAAAAGGGGTAACGCAGAGCCGGATTTCGTTGATACCAATCTCCAGTTGGTCAGTGAACAGATTGAACGAACTGCCGCGATTGTGGGTCACATGCGGATATATGGTCACCGTACTGACGGACGTGCGCACCCGCTTGATCCGGCTCGTGCCATAGACGGAGCTCTGTCGCTGGCGCAAACGCAGATAGAGAATTCGGGAATTAAAATAATAAAGAACTATAAGCTTGGTCAGTTTCAAATACTGGGTGATCTGACGCTCTTGGAACAAATCCTGCTGAATATCCTCTTGAATGCCCGTGATGCGATCCTTGAAAAGCCAAGCCTCGTGAACGCGGTATCTGAATCCAATGAATGGATCGAGGTCAGTATTGCTGATGGCAAACATCCGCACATGATCGAGATAAGCATTACGGATTCAGGTCCCGGAATCGCACCAGCAAATCTGGACCGCCTGTTCGAACCGTTCTTTACGACGAAACCGATCGGCAGTGGTACGGGATTGGGATTGTCACTCAGCTATGGAATGGCACGTGATCTCGGCGGCAGCATAGAAGCTCGCAACACAGGCAGTGGCGCAGAGTTCCGCATTCTGATGCGAGAATATGAAAGTGCAGAATCCGATGAACAGTTGTCTATGAATTAGAAGGCAAAGCACATGAGCGTTCCCATCACTGTTGCATCGAAATCGAGAGTGCTGCTCGTGGACGATGAAATCGCTTTGCTTGGTGTGCTGGGCACGGCACTGACCGATAGCGGGTACGATTGCATTCGTGCCAATACGTCCTCTGATGCGCTCCGCTTTCTGGCGACGACGCCTGATATCGACGTCATTGTCAGCGATATCCGCATGCCCGGTATGAATGGAATTGAACTGCTCAAAACAATACGTGAGCGCTATGAAGACCGGAAATGGCTTCAGGTTATCTTCGTGACTGGTCACGCCACCATCGATAACACGGTTGCAGCGCTGCGACTGGAGGCAGTGGATTTTCTCCATAAACCTGTGCGCAGGGAACAATTACTTGCAGCAGTTGAGCGTTGCGCGCAGCGAGCCAAGGAGCACCGGACCGCCGCAAACGCCTGGCAAGAAGGAAGAGTGCATCTGGAGCGTATCAGCGAGGAGGCCAGGCGACTGGCTGAGATGCTGATGTCGTTTCCGGAAAAGATGCAATCTGCAGTTACCCCGGCAGAGATAAGCAGCAGCAAAGCAAGTGATGATGATAGTCCATCTCCGGAGCGGTTGCTCGAGCTTCTCCAAACACGTGACATTCGTACTCGTTATTTTACCGATAAATTGTTTGCAGATCCTGCTTGGTACATGCTTCTCGACCTTATGGAGAACCGTCTGTTGGGACGCAACGTGTCGATCTCAAGTCTTTACATTGTGTCGGGAGTTGCAGCGTCTACCGCCTCACGCAGGTTGGATGAGATGGAAGAATCGGGATTGATTGAAAAGTGGAATGATCCTGATGACGGGCGCCGTCAATATGCTTCTCTGACAGATCGCGCGGTGGAATTGCTCAATTCCTATCTCTATACGTTGCACAGGCAGCTGCGTTAAATTTGTTCAGCTGTTTGGTAAAGGCAGTTCTGAAAGCGAGCTTTCACAATAAGTTCTGATCTCATCGTTGAGGCTTCTGCATTTTAGCCTTCATAACTCGACTACTTGAGCAAATCCGTTCTGTTGTGGTGTAACATTTATATATATAATTCAATTACTTAGACAAATATTTCTCCACGTGGATACAGTTGCTTCCAATTTGGAAGCTGTTTCCCGTGACGATCAACGGGATATGCGGGATGTAACGGCCATTCCGGCCTCTCAAGTTAATCGAAAGCATCGCCGGTAACGCAGCTTGTTGTTGCTCGCATCGGAGTTGACTTTGACGTGACAAATCCAGAACCACGAACGATCCTCATGGTTGGGGTCGATGAGAAAATCAGGCCAGCATTGGTCGCCGCTTTCGAGGCGTTGGGTGGTCGGGCATATTGGCTTGATGTTCCATTTGGCGTTCCCACAGACGGGACAGGTATTGTGTCCACCGAAGGCGAAACTCGACTAGTCGAGGAGCTGGACTGTGTATGCCAGGCAATCGGTCATGTTGACGTGCTTGTTAATAGTGTGTCACTCGACGAGCAGGTCATGACCACCCCACTGCCTTCCTATACAGCCATTCACACTTCGGCCCTCATGCAGCTGTCCCGGCCTTTGAAGGCCGTGCTACCCGGTATGATCATTCGCCAGCATGGCCATATGGTTACGCTTGTCACTTCTGTCTCCGACACCGTCGACACTGAAGCATACGATGCCGTGACGACGGCCGCGGCAACGATCGACCAGCGCACGAGCGCGGCACTCAATGGGGACCAAATCAAAACCGATATATTGCTTCATCGCAGTTCTTTTAGCCAAGCCCACAAAACGCTCCTCATGAAGACCATTGTTGAGTTGGCAATGCCAAAAAGGGGTCATGACAAGAGTGTGCCGGGATGATTGTAATATTGGCAAAGGCATCATTTCGTGCTGACAAGAATGCCGCCCTTGTCAGGCTTCCCGGATGATGCCGAAATCTCACAAGGAGGAAAGTGCATGCGAGATTGACCGCAAGAGCACCGAGCCCTGTCAATGAAAGGGATAAGGGATCCTGATCAATCGCCCCTTTGTCGTTACGGAAAAGGGCGTGCGTCTTCAGCTTCTGCTCAAGAGCTATCTCCAATCTGCAACCCAGCGCGCCGACCGCAACAAGCATCAGATCGAAAAGCTGCGCCAGTCGCACCGCGATGTCCAAGCGGCCTTAACGCGACCACTGGCATTGGTGGAAAACGGGCTGATGGAGGCCGATGCCCCGAATCTCAAAGTTCGTTTGCTGGGTCTAAAACTTCAGCGCGATGACCTGTCCATCGAAATCAAAGAACTTCAAGAGCGGCTTTCATCGAACCAGGCTGAAATCACGCCGGAGCGAATCGAACAATTTGCCAAATTGCTGCGAGCCCAATGGGAGAACGGCTCTGCGGAATTCCGCCAAGCTTATGTTCGAATACTCATGCAGGAGGTAAGGGTTACAAAGAAGGAGATCAGGATCAGCGGATCGAAATCTATCCTTGCAAAAGCTGCTTCCCATGACGTTGGGGCAACTCCGCCAGCAGTTCTCTCGTTTGTTCGAGAATGGCGCACCCGACAGGATTCGAACCTGAGACCTCTGCCTCCGGAGGGCAGCGCTCTATCCAGCTGAGCTACGGGTGCATGAGGCTGCGATAGCTCGCATGCGCGAAGCGGTTCTAACCGATGCGGCCCTTGGCTTCAATGGCGAATTTCGCACCTTCCCGAAAGAAATGATTGTGCCAGCCGCACGCCGTGCATCGGACAGGTCACCATTCCCAGACAAGCCGGCGCATTGGCCGGTCACAGCGGCTGCAGCCGCGTTCATCTATTCCCGGCTGAATGCGTCGATGAGGAAATCGAGAAAGGCCCGGATTTTTGGCGCGACGTGCTGCCGGGACGGATAGATGGCATAGAGCGTGGTTTCCACCGTGCTCCAGTCATCCAGCGCCGATTGAAGCCGGCCCTCCTTCAGGTCGTCTGCGACGTAGGGATAGGGCATCAAACTCACGCCGAAGCCCGCCCGCAGCGCGTCACGCACAGCAAGGCTTGAGGTGACCGAGTATCGGCTGTTGACGGTGATACTCTCCGTGCGCCCGAACTTGCGGAACTCCCAAAGGTCGGCATGGCCGGAAAGGCTGAACCGGACACAGGTGTGCGCCTTCAAATCCGACGGTTCTTCAGGTTTGCCGTGCGCCTCGAAATAGGAGGGCGCCGCACAGAGGACATGGGGCATGACGGCGAGTTTTCGCGCGATCAGGCTGGAATCCTCCAGATTGTCGCTGCCGCGAATGGCAAGGTCAAATCCTTCCCGGACGATGTCGACCCGCCTGTCGTCGAGATGCAGATCGAGGTGCAGGCCGGGATAGCGTGACAGGAAACCGGGAATTGCGGCCGAAAGCCGTGTCAACGTCACCGTCATCGGTGCGCTGACCCGCAATGTGCCGCTCGCTTCCGCCTTGATCGGACACAGGGCTTCGTCCGCCTCGGCCAGTGCATTGAGCCCGCGTATCACATGCTCCAGATAAATCCGGCCTTCTTCGGTCAGCGCCATGCGCCGCGTCGTCCGGTTGATGAGCCGAACGCCCAGATGCGCCTCCAGCTCGGCAATGTTCTTGCTGATCGCAGGCGGCGACAGGCCGAGACGGCGCCCGGCTTCGGCAAAGCTGTTGCGTTCCGCTACCTGGCGAAAGACCCGCAGGGCCGTGAGATGATCCATGTCATAGTTTTCCAATAGTGAATTATCACTTTCTTATATCGCATATTATCATCATCAGGTGAATTATCTATGTGATGTCAAAGCCACATACCAAGTTTGGAACGACGTGATGACCAACCCTACAATCGCTCTGATCGAACAGCGTGTTTCAGCCAACCGTTTCGATGCCTCGCACACGCTGTCGGATGCGGAAATCAGGGAGCTGACGCGTCTGGCAACGCGTGCCCCGACCGCTTACAACCTGCAGAACTGGCGCTTCATTGCAGTGCGCGCACCGGAGTCCAAGGTCCGATTGCAGCATCTGGCCCACGGTCAAACCAAGGTGCGCGATGCCGCCGTTACGTTCATTGTCTGCGGGCAACTTCCCGACCACGCAGCCCTTCCCGAACGGTTGCGTCCCTTCATCGAGGCTGGTTTCATGCCGGGCGAGATGGCCGCGGTATGGCAGGAAGGGGCCCGCACACAATATGCCGATCCTCAGACAGCGCGCGATGAAGCCGTACGCTCGGCAAGCCTTGGTGCCGCAACTCTGATTTTTGCCGCCGAAGCGCTGGGCCTCGTCTCCGGCCCGATGGTCGGATTCAATGCCGAAGGCGTTGCGCGCGCGTTCAGCCTTGGGCCGAATGAAGTGCCAGTGATGCTCGTCACCGTTGGCCGCGCCGCGCCCGGAAACTGGCCGCAGAAGCCCCGCCGTCCCCTGGCCGAGGTTCTGGAACTATCATGAGCGCGCGCGGTTCCGACCTGTTGCTGACGGCAATTGCCCCCATCATCTGGGGCAGTACCTATATCGTCACCACCGCGTTCCTGTCGGGCTTTTCTCCGATGACGGTTGCCATGCTGCGCGCCTTGCCGGCAGGACTGCTGCTGCTCCTGATCGTTCGGCAGCTTCCGGCCGGCATCTGGTGGCTGCGCAGTTTTGTTCTCGGCGCCCTCAATATCGCGATCTTCCTGAGCATGCTGTTCATCGCGGCCTACCGGCTTCCGGGCGGCGTTGCTGCGACGGTGCTGGCGGTCCAGCCATTGATCGTGGTTTTTCTCGCCTCGTTCGTTCTCGCCAGTCCGGCCCGCCCGGTATCGATCTATGCCGCCCTTGTCGGGATCGCCGGTGTCGCGCTGCTGGTGCTGGCCCCCAATGCGGCGCTCGACGGGGTCGGTGTCGCAGCGGGCCTTGCCGGAGCGGTCTCCATGGCCCTCGGCAATGTATTGACCCGCAAGTGGCAACCGCCGGTGTCGCTGCTCACCTTCACGGCCTGGCAATTGACGGCCGGAGGGCTGCTTCTCGTTCCGATGGCGCTGCTTTTCGAGCCGCCCATGCCGTTCCCGAGTGCGGCCAATCTGCTTGGCCTGGGGTGGCTTGGGCTGATCGGCGCTGCCCTGACCTATGTCCTGTGGTTCCGGGGGATTGCGCGTATGCAATCCGCGGTGGTGTCCTTGCTCCTGTTCCTCAGCCCGTTGACCGCCGTGCTGCTCGGATGGATGTTCCTCAATCAGACATTGACCTCACCGCAGATCGGGGGTCTCGTTCTCGTCATTGGCAGCATCTGGCTCGGACAACGGGCCAGCGCGGTTCCGGTCTCCGCCCCCGGAGCCGTTGAAACCCGCTAGGAAAGTCGGCCAGCTGCCTACCGCAGGACGCGGCAAACCTCATTTTCTCCTGCCTGGGTGAAAGGCATCAGACCAAAGTCGAATTGTGTTCCGCGTTCGCATGATATTTACAACTTGAACGGTTCTTCGGGCGCTGCGCAATCGAGGCAGGGCGCGCGGTCATATTACAAAGTTTTCATTTCAGAATTTTCAGTTTTACCGATTTCAAGGTTTCGCCGGCAGTGATGAATGCGTCTGGATCCAATGAAAACATAATCGAGGCGGGATTGGCACCCGGGCCGGACAGGCGCTATTTCAGCGAAGCCATCCGCTGGGAAAACGATGTCATCCGCACCGTGAAGCGGTCCCGGCTGACCGCGTGGCTGGTGGCTGTCATCAGCTTTGCCCTGGCCTGCCTGACGTTGACCTGTCTCGCCTTGCTGCTTCCGCTCAAGAGCTTCGAGCCCTATGTCATCGAAGTCGACAAGACAACCGGGTTTATGGAGATAAAACAACCACTTGCCGACGGTGATCTGACGCAGAACGAAGCGATCGCGCGCATGTATGTGGTTCGTTACCTGAAAGCGCGCGAGACCTATGATCCGGCAACGGTGAAAGACAATTTTGATCTTGCCCAGCTGCTGTCGACACGTGATGCCGCGCGGGATCTCTTTGCGCTCTACAGTCCATCCAATGCGGACAATCCGGTGACGCGCTTCGGCCGCGAGACCCGGGTGGAACTGAAGATCAAATCCATACAACTTCCCAACAGGCTTACGGCCGTGGTCCGGTTTTCCACACAGCGGACAGGCCGCGAGTCCGGCGCAGAGGAACACTGGGTTTCTCTCCTGCATTTCCAGTATTCCAAAGCACCCATGCCCAATGAATGGCGGTTCGAAAATCCGCTTGGTTTTCAGGTCGTCGACTATCGCCGCGATCAGGAAAGCCTGTCCGGGCAAGGCACTCCCGGTGACCGGTACCAGCCATGAGGACACGTGCCCGCGCCTGCATGGTATTGCCGGTTGGCGTCGCAATAACGATGGCGGCGGTCATCCATGCGGCGCAGGCGGAAGTAGCGCCGCGCCGCGGTGCCGCGGATGCCCGTGTCAGGACGGTAAGTTACAACCCCAGCAACGTCGTCGCGGTCGATGCAACCTACGGCGTGTCGACGATGATCGTTTTGGGCGACACGGAAAAAATCGAAACGGTTGCCGTTGGCGACAGCATTTCCTGGAAAATCGAGCCCAACAAGAAGGGCAATATCATTTTCCTCAAGCCGGTGGAGCCGAAAGCCGCGACGAACATGAACATCGTCAGCGACAAGCATGTCTACACCTTCGTCCTGCGTGCACATCCGGATTCACAGTCTGATCAGACCTACATGATCAAGTTCCGATATCCCGACGTGGAGATGGACGCCAAGCTTCTGGCCCAGGCGCAACGGCTGGTATCGGAACCAAACCGCGCTGGGTTCCGCCACGAAGATGCCAATACGGATTATCATTTTCGCGGGGACCGTGCGCTTAAACCGGCCGAGGCTTTTGATGACGGCGTCAAGACATGGTTCCGGTTTCAGGGCGATGTTCCGGCGATCTTCAGTGTTGAAGGAGGCAAGCGCGAAATCCTCGCCAATTACCGGCGTGAGGGAGACTATATCGTTGTCGACAAGATTGCGAAGCAGTGGATGCTGCGGCACGGCGATTATGCGACCTGCCTGTTCAATCTGAACAGGAAAACAGCGCCATCAATTGTCGCCGCGCCGGCCGTCATCGCCGATGCTCCCGCCTCCAAGCGGCGCTGGAGATAAGCGATGCCCGATCTCGACTACCATCGCAGTCTGGATATCGAGGCAGGGACAGGTTCCCGCCTGCTGGAACCAAAGCGCACATTGCGGGCCGGCATCGTTGGCCTATGTGTTGCGGCAGGGGCAACCGGGCTTTTTGCCTTGCCGCTGTTGGGCCACCCGCGGCCGCCGCAAGGCGAGCGCGCGGTGTCCGACGAAGCTTTCCTGCCATCCCGTGCGGGCCAGCTCAATCTCACGCCGCCGCCCGAACGGAACGCAGCACCGCTCCTGCCGCAAGCCGCGGCGGTGATCGAAAGAAGGGCGGGCAACACTGACGATTCGGAAAGTCAGCGGCGCAGCGCCGAGGAAGAAGCACGCCGCCGTGCCGAGGCGGAGGAGGCGGCCTATCATGCGAAGCAACAGGACCGCTACCGTTCGCCGATGATCGTTTCGGAACTGGGCACCGCGGGTGAGCCGGCCCACAACGAGAGGGGTACTGACGAGAAACCGAAAAGCCCGGATACGTTTCAGGCCACCAATCCGAACGATCAGTTTCTCGCCTCCCTGTCCGGAAAATCCGCCGAAACGGCCAAGGCTGAAAAGAACCCGCGCATCGACGCACTGGTGCCGCAGGGCACTATTGTGCGGGGTGTCCTCGAAACGTCAGTCCAAACCGACCTGCCGGGAATGGTGCGGGCCATAACCACGGATGATGTATGGTCGTTCGACGGAAGGCGGATTCTCGTGCCATCAGGCACGCGGCTGATCGGCGAATACAACGCCGGACTGGCGCAAGGGCAGACAAGGGCATTCATCGTCTGGACCCGGCTGTTGCGGTCGGACGGCGTGTCCATCAATCTCGGTTCCATCGGAACGGATGAGCTTGGCCGCTCCGGAATGAGCGGCCATGTGAACAGGCATGTTTTTGAGCGATACGGTTCCGCGATCCTGCTCAGCGCGATTTCCGCCGGCGGTCAAATATTGGCTTCCACGGACACATCATCCAGCCTGAATTCAGGCCCGGTGACGACAACCTACGTTGATCCGAAGACCAATGAAGTCCGGACCGTCACGACCCGTCCCAATATCGATATCGGCGCGAACATGGCGGCAAAGGGCGCTGCGGTTGCGGCGCAAACCTTTGCTCAGGTCGCAGGAGAGGCCTTGAAGGGGTCACTGAGTATTCCACCCACGATCACCATCAATCAGGGAACGCCGGTTGCTATCTTTGTCCGCCGCGATCTCGATTTTTCCGATCTCTACCCGGATCCGGTGCGCGAAAAGCTGCAGGAGCTCAAAAGGGGGCGCGACGGCTATGGACAATAGAAACCCGCACGCATCTGCCTTCCGGGGTTTTGTGCCGCGCGAGGCTTCATGATGGGCATGGTCTCCCGCAACGACGATCTGATCTCGCTGGCCTTTGCACCACTGCAATCGCTGCTGGAAAGGCAGGATGTCATCGAGATCTGCATCAATGAACCGCACAGGGTTTTCGTCGAATATGGTTCAGGCGTGCTGCAGGCGGGTATGGTTGCGCTCAACCTGCCGGAGCTGACCCGCGAGCGGATATGCTTCATGGCGGAGCGGGTCGCCGCCGCCAGTCATCAGTTTGTCAACGAAGAAGAACCGCTGCTTTCCGCATCCCTGCCGGATGGTTCGCGCGTTCAGGTGGTGCTGCCGCCCGCGGCACCGGACGGAGGCGCCATTGCCATCCGGCGGAAGATCGTTCGTGATCTGTCGCTCTCCGACTATGCCGAGGCCGGTGCGCTTCTCCGCGCGCGGGTAACCGGCGGGGCCGATGTCTTGACCGACGAGGAACAGGCCCTGTGCGGCCACCTCGATGTGGGCGATATCGCGCAATTCCTCCATTTGGCGCTGCGTCACCGTATCTCCATGATCATTTCAGGCGGGACGGGAACGGGAAAGACGACGTTTCTCAACGCCTTGATGCGGGAAATACCGGGGCACGAGCGGATCATCACAATCGAGGATACGCCCGAACTCATGCCGCCGCATGGCAACCATGTCCGGCTGATCGCATCACGGGGCAATCAGAACATCGCACAGGTGGACATGCGGCGTCTGGTGGAAGCGTCGCTGCGCTTGCGCCCCGACCGTCTGCTCCTCGGGGAAGTGCGCGGCAGCGAGGCGCTGGATTTCCTGCAGGCCATCAACACGGGGCATCCCGGTTCGCTTTCCACGGTTCACGCAAATTCTCCGCGTGCGGCCTATGAACGCTTGGCAATGCTGGTCATTCAAAGCGGCTTTGGCGGGAGTGGCGGGTTTTTTAAAACCCGAAACATCTATCATCTGCATGCAACCCCCGCGCTTTTCTTGTCACTTGGGCGTGAAAAGGGGGGGGCCGCGGCGCGGTCCGCGCCGCACCGTGGCGCTCTCCTCGCCGGGCAGCGCCCGCGGCTGGCGCGCGCTGCGCGGCAACGATATCGCCATGGTGCTGCAGGACCCGCGCTATGCGCTGAATCCGGTGCAGTCCATTCAGACGCAGCTGGAGGAGGCGTTAACCCTGCATCAGCGTCTCAGCCGCCGCGCGCGCGCTGAGGCGGTCAAAGACGCCATCGCCGCCGTCGGTCTGGATCTGCCGGTCCTCAGCCGCTATCC
>NZ_CABSQF010000043.1:0-38003 GCF_902479695.1 uncultured Phyllobacterium sp.
CGGCTCCGCTCCCCGGCGCTCTTGGTTTTCCGCTCACCCTCCTCGCCCGGTTCGGCTGCGGCCTCCCCCGTGGCGGCGGGCGCACGTCCCGGCTGGGGGGGGTGCACAGCGCCGAGCACACCCTCGGGCGGGCCGGGCCCCGGAACCTCCCCTCGCCCACCACCGTGGGCGGGGTGAGACCCGCCGTTATCGCCATTTCACTGGTGCTGATCGCGGTGTTTGCCCCGACGGCGTTCATTCCCGGCATATCAGGCCAGTTCTACATCCAGTTCGCCGTGACCATCTCGGCAGCAACAGCCATTTCGGCCATCAACTCGCTGACGCTCTCTCCTGCCCTGGCGGCAATTGTGTTGCGCCCGCATGACCATGCGGTCTCCAAAAACCCTCTGGCGCGGGCTGGCCGGGCCCTGGCCAATGGCTTCAACACCGGCTTCGACAAGATGGCGAACGGCTATTCCTGGATCGTCCGGCATCTCGTCGGATCGACCATCGGCCTCCTCGCCTCCCTACTGGTGTTCGCGGGGCTGCTGGTCGCCACCTGGTTCATGGCGGTCACGATCCCGCGCGGCTTTGTGCCGCCGATGGATCAGGGCTATGCCATCGTCGTCGTCCAGCTGCCCGACGGTGCTTCCCTCGCCCGCACGGACGCGGTGATCGAAAAGGCATCGAAGATCATCAAGGGCATTCCGGGCGTGCGCAACGCCATTGCCTTTGCCGGGTTCAACGGTGCGACGTTCACCAATGCGTCGAATTCCGGCGTGGTGTTCGTTCCATTCCAGCCGTTCGCGGAGCGGATCAAGAACGGACAAACGGCCAATTCCATCATCGGCCAGGTCTATGGCAGCCTGCAAAGCATCCAGGAGGCCTTCATCATCGCCGTGCCGCCGCCGCCGATCCGCGGCGTCGGCAATGCCGGCGGCTTCAAGATGCAGCTCCTCGACCGCGACAGCTCCGATATGCGCCGCGTCCTGGGATTGGCCTATCAGATGATGGGCGAAGCCAACCAGACCCCGGGGCTGACCGGCGTCTACACCACGTTCTCCGCCAACAGCCCGCAATATTTCCTGGAGGTGGACCGTGACAAGGCACAGGCATTGAACGTGCCCATTCCCAATATTTTCGAAGCACTTTCAACCAACCTTGGCACCTCCTATGTCAATGACTTCAATGCCTTCGGCCGCGTCTATCAGGTGCGGGCGCAGGCCGACCAGCAATACCGGCTCGATCGAACCGACATCCTTGCCCTGAAAGTACGCTCGGCAACGGGTGCGCTGGTTCCGTTGGGCACGCTGATCAACATCAAGGACACCAACGGCCCCTCGCTGGTGCAGCGATACAACATGTATGTATCGGTGCCGCTGCAGGGCAACGCCGCGCCCGGGGTTTCCACCGGTACGGCGCTCGACAAGATGGAGGCCCTTGCCACCAAGACACTGCCCAGCGGAACGACATTCCAGTGGACGGAACTGGCGCTTCAGGAACGGCAGACCGGAAACACGGCGATCCTGATCTTCGGACTGTCCGTGGTGTTCGTCTTCCTCGCCCTTGCCGCACAGTATGAAAGCTGGGTGCTGCCGCTGGCGATCATCCTGATCGTGCCGCTGGCGGTTCTGGCCGCGCTGATCGGCGTGTACCTGCGCGGGATGGACAACAACATCCTGACGCAGATCGGCCTTGTCGTCCTGATCGGCCTGGCGGCGAAGAACGCGATCCTGATCGTGGAATTCGCCCGCCAGCATCAGGCGGAAGGCGCAACGCCGGTGGAAGCCGCCATCGAAGCCAGCCGTCTGCGGCTTCGCCCGATCCTGATGACCGCCTTTGCCTTCATCTTCGGTGTCGTGCCGCTGATGATTGCCCAGGGCCCCGGCGCGGAAATGCGCCAGTCACTCGGCACGGCTGTGTTCTCCGGCATGCTTGGCGTGACCTTCTTCGGCCTGTTCCTGACGCCGGTGTTCTACGTTGCGCTCCGTTCATTCGGACGCAAGAAGGCACCGGTTGAAAAGCCGGCGGAAGAAGCCCCGGCCCACTAGGCTTGAAACGCCCGACACAAGGATCGCGCCGGCTTATCACCGGCGCGATTTTTCATGGATGCCGAATTTGATGGTGTGAGGCATTGCAAAACACCGCGCTTTCAAGAAACTGCGCGGCAGATTCCAAGGGAAAGTGACGCTCATGACCAATCAGGATATTCGCCCGACCATCGATGCTCCCGATGACGATCCGCGCATCTGGCTCGAAGAAATCGATGGCGCAAAGCCGCTTGCATGGGTGGAGAAGCAATCCGCCGCAACCATGCAGCGCTTCGGCGGCCGGCAGTTCGAGCATGACCGCGATGTCCTGACCGCCATTTTGAACCGGCCGGACAAGATCCCGATGGTCGGACGGCGCGGCGATTATCTCTACAACCTCTGGCAGGATGAGAAGAACCCGCGCGGCCTGTGGCGCCGGACCACCATGACATCTTACAAGACGCCCGAGCCGGAATGGGAACTTCTGCTCGATATCGATGCCTTGGCCACAGCCGAAAATGACGACTGGATCTGGGCGGGCGCGCAGATCGAACCGGAGAAGCGGCAACGGGCCATTCTCTCCCTGTCGCGCGGCGGCAGCGATGCGGTTGTCAACCGCGAGTTCGACCTGCACACGCTGCGGTTCATCGAAAACGGCTTCAACCTTCCCGAAGCGAAGGGTGGCCTCGGCTGGCTCGACCGCGATACGGTTTTGATATCGAGCGCCCTTGGCGAGGGCATGGCCACGCAATCCGGTTATGCGCGCACCGTCCGCCTGTGGCGACGCGGGACCGACCCGCTGGAAGCACCGGTGATTTTCGAATGCGCCGCGGATTCCATGGCCGCCGGTGTCGACATTGATCACAGCAGCGGCAGCGAGCGCCTCTGGTTTGTCGAGCAGCATTCCTTCTTTGAAACCGCTGGCTGGCTGGGGGATCGCAGCGGACCCGGGCAGCGCATGGACGTGCCGGCAACGGCCTGGTGGAATTCCTACGACCAGTGGCTGACGGTCAAGCCGAGGGAAGACTGGACCGTCGCCGGCGTCACCTACCCCGCCGACACGCTCCTCGGCATTTCGCTCCAGGCATTTCTTGCCGGAGAGCGTGATTTTCAGGTTCTGTTCGAACCGGGTCCGCGCCGCGCCCTGCAAGGGTTCTTCTGGAATGACAAGAAGCTGGTCGTCTCCTATCTCGACAATCTTGCGCCGCGCTTCGAGATTTTCGAGCCTGCGCTTGGCAAATGGGCAAAAAAGCCCATTTCTGTCGTGCCAACCGAGGGCATCGTTCATATCTGGTCGCTGGATGTCGAGGACATCCACGCCAATGGCGAACTGCTCGTCGCCGCGCAGGACCCGATAACCCCGGCGCAGGTCCTGCTCCTCGACATTGCCGAGCCCAACACACTGGCTGCCCCCACGCTGCTCAAACAAAGCCCTGCGGTCTTCGACGCGACCGGGCTTGCCGTCACGCGGCACGAGGCGATCTCCAGCGATGGCGAGTCGATCCCCTATACGCAGATCGGACCCAAGGGTGAAACCGGCGATGCGCCGGTGCATATGACCGGTTACGGCGGATTTGGCGTGTCGATGGAGCCCTATTACAGTGCGTCCGTTGGCAAGTTGTGGCTCGAGCGCGGCGGCACAAGCGTGGTCGCCAATCTGCGCGGCGGCGGCGAATTCGGCACCGCATGGCACGACGCGGGGCGCTGGGCAGGCAAAAAGCTCTCGCATGATGATTTTGCCGCCATTGCCGCCGATCTGGTGCGGCGCGGCGTCACGCGGCCGGGCCGTATCGCGGCGGAAGGCGGTTCCAATGGCGGCCTGCTGATTTCCAACATGCTGACGCGTTATCCCGAACGCTTCGGCGCCCTGTTCTGCACCATTCCGCTGATCGACATGCGCCGCTACAACAAGCTTCTCGCCGGGGCGAGCTGGGTGGACGAATATGGCGACCCGGACAAGCCGGAGGATTGGGCTTTTCTGAAGGAAATGTCGGCCTATCACGCGGCTGTGCCCGGCCGGCCCTATCCGCCGATCCTCATTGCCACAACCCGCAGAGATGACCGCGTGCACCCCGGACACGCCCGCAAGATGGCGGCAAAGCTGCAGGAACTCGGCTACACCGCCTCTTTCTATGAGCCCGAGGCGGGCGGACATGGCTATGGCAAGGACAACAGGGAGCGCGCCAGCTTCATTGCGCTCGGCTACGCCTTCCTGCGGGATGCGATCGGCTGGACGCCGGCGTAATCCTGTTCAAGCGGCGGCTTTTTCCTTTGACCCCTGAGAAGAGGGTGATATAGAGACCGGCGCTTGAGGGCCAGATACGGCCCTCATCTGCGGATATGGCGAAATTGGTAGACGCACCAGATTTAGGTTCTGGCGGGAGACCGTGGGGGTTCGAGTCCCTCTATCCGCACCACTCTTTCTACAAATATTTCAATATGTTGACGGGCTTTTTCAAAGCTGCGCGATGACGGCTGTTCAGTAGGCCGGTTCCTGGTAAAGCAGGCGTCCATTGTACTTAAGCGAACGAATCTGAGCTTCGCCGGCGCTGGAGACAGCAATCACCGCATCGACCCCGCGTTCACTCTGCACCTTCTCGACCGCACGGCCCCATCCTTCGGGGAGATAATAGCGTTCGATGCCGTACTGCACCGCAAAGACGCCCATGGCACCCATCATCGTCTGGCCATGCATCTGGACTTCGCCAGCCGCCAAATCCTGGCGTTTCTGCCAGGAGGCACCGGTGAAACCCCACCGGCCATCCGCGCCCTCTTTCAGCGTGACATAGATGTCGGCAAGGCCTGCCGTATCCGGCTTCGTGCCGCTCACCTTGTCGGCTTCAACAGACGAAATCCCGTAGCCAAGCCGCACATATTCGCCGCGCAACAGGTCGCGCGGATCGACCGGCTGCGTGGCCAGCGTGATCATTGTGCCGTGGCGCAGGATCATCGCGTGCTTTTCTATCATGGCATAAAGCGCGCCCGACTGCAGCAGCGCAACGATCAAAGCCGGCAGCAAAAAATACTTTGTTTTCATGACGCAGCACCCTTCACCAGACTCTTTTTGTGAAGACGGCGTTCCATCCGGATAACGAACACCGCAAGCAGCAGGACGAGCACGCCGACGGTCAGGAAGAAGCCAGCGGTACCGATCATCGTGCCGATGGTCTCGAACGCGATATAGAGAACCTCCAGCGAAAACAGCCCATAGGCGCTCCACCGTATGGCAAGATTGCGATGCCCCGACAAGGCCAGACCGGCGATCGCCACGGCAAGGATGACAATACCCGTCATGACATCGCGAGTCTGGGCAAAGATGTGGTCGTTGAACTGGAAAATCAGCAGCACCATCTGCACCGCCAGAAATCCGTAGGCGCCGAGACTGATGCTCCATCCGGTCGCGCGGTCCAGCACAGCCGGATGCAGTGCGTCCAGCAGAAACAGGCCGAGCCCGGCAATCAGCGTCATCCATAGCACGACGCCGGCATCCCGGTCGAAGTGAACGATACAGACGAAGAGCAGCACAAGAACGGCGAGAAAGTGCCGGGCCACCTGCGCGCCCGTATACCAGATCAGGCCTGCCGCAATCACCGCAAAGACCGGGATGATCCAGACATAGGACAGGCGCGAGGCCGTTTCCGGTTCCAGGCTGGCCACGAGATAGAAACCGGCAATCACGATGCTGGTGGAGACGAGTGTCGACGAGCGCAAAGCCAGCGCGGCGACAACCGTCCCGCCCGCCCAGAGCAGCGCAGCGGACGCCACGTCACCCGACAGATGATACATCTGGCCGACCAGTGCGATCCCGGCACCAAAGGCGATGGCGCCCAGGAGATAGAGCGCCTCACTGAAAATCCTGTCGCCCTTGTTCGCCCGCCACGCGCCGCCGAGATAACCGCACCAGAGCACGGCAAAGATCAAGCCGACGCGAACAAGGCGCGGCATGGCTTCCCAATTGGCGGCAATCAGCGACAGCAGCGCCGCGCCGAGGAGAATGACGCCCAGTATGGCCAGGACATTGCCCAGCCCGAAACCCGGGCCCTGCCCGGCGATATCGGCGCGCAGGCGGTCCGCCGTGGCGTCATCGATCAACCCGTCACGCTGCCACCGTGCAATGTGCTTGCGCAGGGTAAAACCGACTATCATGCATTCTGCTCCCGACTCGAGCTGTAAGATTAGGGCTCCGCCCCTGATAAGGCCAGCCACATTGAAAACGCAATTGCAGCCGGATTCGGGCAAAAGGCCATGAAGATGACGTTTGTGCGACGCAGCAATTAAAATCGATTAATGATGCAATGCAACATACGCATAGCTGATCTGCAAACTTGGCTCTGCACATTCGCCAAGGCATCCACTATCTTCAGGTCAACGATCAAGAGTGATCAACGAAACAACTGAACCGAATGGTGAATGAAATGAACCTTATCCGCTCCTACAGCAACTGGCGCCGTTATCGTGACACGGTTTCCGAGCTGAACCGTCTGTCGACCCGCGAACTGAACGACCTGGGCATCTCCCGCTCGGACATCCCGTTCGTCGCCAAGAAGTCCGCAGTACGCTAATCGCATAACAGAATATCGCCGGGGTTCATCCTCCTCCCAGAGCCCCCGCGATCAAAGGCCGGCACTCCTCCTCCCAGCCGGTCTTTACAAAACGGCACCCACCGCACCTCCTCCCGCGGTGGGTGTTGTTGTTTCCGGGGTATGCGGTTCGAGACATCTGCTCACCACCTCCCTTTTCAAATCGACTCCTGTTGCGATCCATGCCTGCGACCATTCGGGTCAAAGCCGGGCTGGAAACATGCACCCTGGAGTTCTACAGTCTGAGTCCCCCTTCACATCCTCCCCGGGAGACTTACCATGCAAAAACGCCCTCTTGGCCGCACAGGCCTGTCGATTGCTCCGCTGGTTTTCGGCGGCAACGTCTTCGGTTGGACCGCTGACAAGAAATCCTCCTTTGACCTGCTTGACCGCTTTGCCGATGCGGGCCTCAACACGGTCGATACGGCCAATGTTTACTCAAGCTGGGTGCCCGGAAACAGCGGTGGTGAATCGGAAACCATCATCGGCGAGTGGATGAAATCCCGCGGCACGCGCGACAGGATGATCATCATCACCAAGGTCGGCGGCGACATGGGCAAGGGTAAGAACCTCAAGGCCGCCAATATCGCCGAGGCCGTCGAAGCATCGCTGAAACGCCTGCAGGTGGACGCCATCGACCTCTACCTCTCCCATTGGCCAGATCCGGCCACACCCCACGCGGAATCGCTTGCCGCCTATGACAAGCTGCTGAAAGCCGGCAAGGTCAAATCCATCGGCGCGTCCAATTTCGATGCGGAACAGCTGCGCGCGGCGCTCGACACCGCCAAGGCGGATGGCCTGCCGCGCTATGACGTGCTCCAACCGGAATACAATCTCTATGACCGCGCCGGCTATGACGGCGCGCTGCGCGACCTATGCATGGCCGAGGACATCGGCGTCATCACCTATTTCAGCCTCGCGCGCGGGTTTCTCTCCGGCAAATACCGCAGCGAAGCCGATCTTGGACAGAGCCAGCGCGGCAGCGGTGTCAAAGCCTATCTCAATGCGCGCGGCTACCGCATCCTGGAGGCACTGGACGCGGTTGCGGCCAAACATGGCGCCAAGCAGGCCGAGGTTGCCCTGGCCTGGATTATCGCACGCCAGGGCATCACCGCCCCCATCGCCAGCGCCACATCGCTGCAGCAACTGGAAAGCCTGATCAAGGCGGCATCCCTGACGCTCGACAAGGCGGACATCGCCGAACTCGACAAAGCCAGCGCCTGACACATCGGCGAGCCGCTGCGGATCATCCGCAGCGGCTTTTGCACCATTGAAGCCGGACGCCAAACGGTTTATTGGGGTGCTATGTCAAACACACCCGTACATATCATTGGCGGCGGTCTCGCCGGTTCCGAAGCTGCATGGCAACTCGCCGAAGCAGGCATTCCCGTCATCCTGCACGAGATGCGTCCCGTTCGCGGCACGGACGCGCACAAGACGCAGGATCTCGCCGAGCTCGTCTGCTCCAATTCCTTCCGCTCCGACGATGCGCAAACCAACGCGGTCGGCGTGCTGCATGCGGAGATGCGCCTCGCCAATTCGCTGATCATGGCCTCGGCCGATTCGCATCAGGTTCCCGCAGGCGGCGCCCTCGCCGTGGACCGCGATGGTTTTGCCCAGGCTGTGACGGCCAGGCTGGAAGCGCACCCGCTGATCACCATCGAGCGCGAAGAGATCACCGGCCTGCCCCCTGAAGATTGGGACAAGGTCATCATCGCCACCGGGCCATTGACGGCACCGTCGCTGGCCGAAGCCATCGGCAGGCAGACCGGCGCCGATGCCCTCGCCTTTTTCGATGCCATTGCACCCATTGTGCATTTCGACAGCATCGACATGAACACCTGCTGGTTCCAGTCGCGCTACGACAAGGTTGGCCCCGGCGGCACCGGCAAGGACTACATCAACTGCCCCATGACCAAGGAGCAGTATGAGGCTTTCGTGCAGGCGCTGATTGCCGGCGACAAGACCGAATTCAAGCAGTGGGAAGGCACGCCCTATTTCGACGGCTGCCTGCCCATCGAAGTCATGGCCGAACGCGGCGTCGAAACCCTGCGCCACGGCCCGATGAAGCCGATGGGCCTGACCAATGAGCACAACCCTACGGTCAAGGCCTATGCCGTCGTGCAGCTGCGGCAGGACAATGCGCTCGGCACGCTCTACAACATGGTCGGCTTCCAGACGAAGCTGAAATACGGGGCGCAGACCGAGATTTTCCGGATGATCCCCGGCCTCGAGAATGCGGAATTCGCGCGGCTGGGCGGCCTGCACCGCAATACATACCTGAATTCGCCCATCCTGCTCGACCCGACGCTGCAACTGAAATCCCGCCCGGGCCTGCGCTTTGCCGGGCAGATCACCGGTTGTGAAGGCTATGTGGAATCGGCGGCCATCGGCCTGCTTGCCGGGCGTTTCGCCGCCGCCGAGCGTCTCGGACATGTTTTGACACCGCCGCCGCTCACCACGGCCTTTGGCGCGCTGCTCGGACACATCACCGGCGGTCACATCGTCAGTGATGAAGAACCCGGCAAGCGCTCCTTCCAGCCGATGAATGTCAATTTCGGCCTGTTCCCGCCGATTGAGGCGCCGAAGTCGGAAGGCAAACGGCTGCGCGGCAAGGAAAAGACCAACGCCAAGAAACGGGCCATGAGCGCGCGTGCGCTTGCGGATTGCCGGGCATGGCTGGGCCTGCCTGCGGTGGCCGAGGCTGCGGAGTAACGAGCGCAGCTTGTTGCATTCTATGGTGTGCGTGGTTCGACAAGCTCACCATGAGGGATGTTGCATTTTGCAATGCACTGGATTCCCTCATGGTGAGCTTGTCGAACCACGCACAACGACCATGCAGATCCCACGCTGGCTAGCGCATCCATGCCCTGAGCATCACCCACTGGCGCTTCAACGGCGAAATTACCGCTGTTTCATCGGCTGCGGCAGCGCCACTGGCCCTGATTCCCTTCAGATAGGTTCTGGTCAGGCTTACCGGCAGATAGGCCGGACGCAAAGCGGCGGGGAGCGATTTTGCGCCGGCTTCGTATTTCCCGAGATGATCTTCCGCCAGCGCCGTCATCGCATCGATGGCGCGCTTGACCGCGTCCTTGTCGGCGCCCTCAAGCACTGTTTCGGCACTGCAGCCGACGGCGGACAGGATGTCAGCCGGGATATAAACCTGTCCGCGCCGGCGGTGCAGCGGCAGGAGACGCAGAAGGCCGGTAATGGCCTGGGCAACCCCCGCATGGCCCGCCATATCCGCATGGGCGGGCGCCTTTTCCGCATCGAGCACAAGAGAGGCAAGCTGGATCAAGGCCGAAGCCGTCTCGCCGCAATAGCCCTCAAGATCGTTGCGGCTGGGCATGGGATCGTCATAGAGATCGAAAATGCGGGCTTCGCAGTAATTGTCGAAGGCGGCGCGCGGCAGATTATGGGCCTTGATCGCCTCCAGCAGGGCCGCCGCCACCGGATTGCCGACGGCCTCGCCATGCTCCGTTCCGTTGATCAGATCACGCCACCACTGCAGACGCACCTCGCCCGGCAGCGGATCGTGGATCAGGTCACGGATGCGGGCGATCTCGACATTGAAGGCGTAAAGGGCGGCCAAGGCACCCCGTTTGTCCTCCGGCGCATAAAGCACCGAGAGGTAGCGGTCGGGATCGGCATCGCGCAGCAATTGCAGGCAGTGGGTCTGGTTCGCGTTCATGGGGCTGAGATACAGAGAACCGCCGGTTTAATCCACTGCAATCAGTGCCGCAGCGACGGCACGGTCTTCCGCCAGCAGAACATTATAGGTGCGCACGGCCGCGCCGGTGCTCATGGGATCGGAGGAAATGCGGTGCTCGCGCAGCACGTCACGCAGGGCCTGCGGCAGACGGCGCAATTCGGTACCCGTTCCCACCAGCAGAATCTCGATATCGGCGGCCTGCTCGAGCACAAGCGCCAGATCCTCCGCCGTCAGCGCGGTCTCGATCTTCGGCGCCCAGCCATGGATACCCGATGGCAGGCACAGGATGGACCCGCGATGCGACATGTCGGCAAACCGGAACCCGCCATTGCCATAGGCGTCGATGGGTGCACGGCCCGGAAAATGCGCGTCGCGGATTTCTATCCCCTTGGCCACGGCGTTATGCCCCGCTCTGCCTGGCGGGATGAGCATCGTCGATCACATCGCGCCCCTTGAGCCCGAACAGCATCAGCAAGGGTCCGGCAACGAAGATCGACGAATAAGTCGCAACGACAATGCCGACCGCGATGGTCAGCGCAAAGGAGCGGACATCATCGCCGCCATAGGCATAGAGCACGACCAGCGCGAGGAAGGTGGCCAGCGATGTCAGGATGGTGCGCGACAATGTCTGGTTGATCGAGGCATCGAGAACCGCCGACAGCGAAACGCTGTTGCCATGCCGCCGCAGGTTTTCCCGGACGCGGTCGTAAATCACCACCGTATCGTTGAGTGAATAACCGACAATGGCCAGAAGCGCCGCAATGCTCCACAGATTGAACTCCATCTGGAAGACAATGAACATGCCCAGCAGCAGCACCACGTCATGGATGGTCGCAATGATTGCGCCAAGGGCAAAGTGCCATTCGAAGCGGAACCAGACATAGGCGAAGATCGCCACCAGGGAGAGCGCGACCGCCAGTCCGCCGGCCTTGGCAAGCTCGCCCGATACGGTCGGGCCAATGACATCCACCCGGCGGAATTCATAATCCTGATCAAGCTCGCCGCGGATTTTGACACCGACGGTCTGCTCGGCGTTTTCGCCCTCGCGCTGGCTGCCGACCGTAATCAGCGCCCGGCTGTCCGATTTGAACGGTTCGATCTTCACATCGCCGATGTTCAGGTCATCCAGCCGGCTATAGACATCGTCCAGATCGATGGGCCCTTCATTGGAGGCGATCTCGACCATTGTGCCGCCCTTGAAATCGATGCCGAAATTCATGCCGACGACAAGGAACAGCACGATGACGGCAACGCTCGACAACGCGGAGAAACCCAGCGTCAGCCCGCGCAGCCGCATGAACGGAATCCTGGTGTTGTTGGGAATGAGCTTCAGCGGTGCACGCGGCACTTCCTTGGGCTTCGACCACTGCACCCAGGCGGACACCATCCAGCGCGTCAATGTGAATGTGGTGAACAGTGTGGTGACAATACCGATGGTGACGGTCACGGCGAAGCCATGCACGGGCCCGGTACCCAGGATGAACAGGACGAGCGCGGCGATCAGCGTTGTCACATTGGCGTCGACGATCGTGGCCTGCGCCCGGGCAAACCCGGAGTCGATGGCCTGGATGACCGAAAAGCCGGCGCGCCGGTCTTCGCGAATGCGCTCGTAGATGAGAACGTTGGAATCCACCGCCATGCCGATGGTCAGGACGATACCGGCAACGCCGGCAAGGCTGAGCGGCACGTCGAACACGGTCAGAACCGCCAGGATCAGGACGATGTTGACAACAAGCGCGATACTCGCAATCACGCCCAGCAGGCCGTAGGTCAGCAGCATGAACAGGATGACGAGACCGGCGCCGATGAGCGCGGCGATCTTGCCTGCAGACACGGCAGCGGCGCCAAGGTCGGTACCGACAGAACGCTCTTCAATCACGGTAACAGGTGCAGGCAATGCGCCGGCACGCATGACGATGGCAAGGTTGCTGGCGCCGGAAAGGTCGAAATTGCCGGTGATCTGGCCCGTATCGCCGGGAATGGCTTCGCTGATCACCGGTGCCGACAGCACCTGATCGTCAAGCACGATGGCAAAGGACTTTCCGATGTTTTCCTTGGTTGCCCGAGAGAACCGGTCCGCGCCGGCACTGTCCAGCTTGAAGGTGATGACGGGCTGCTGGGTGGCCGTATCGACACCTGCCTGCGCCCCGACGAAATTCTGGTTGGTGACGATGGCATCTTTCTTGACGAGGTAGGCCACGGGCGGATCGTCAAAGGAATAGACAACATCGGAGCCTTCCGGCGGCGTGCCGTCAATCGCCTGCTGCACCGGCACGGACGTATCGATCATGCGGAAGCTCAGCTGGCCGGTCAGGCTCAGAATATCTTTGAGCAGCTGCGAGTCATACAGACCCGAAACCTCGACCAGCACACGCCCGCTTCTCTGGCTTTCCACATTCGGATTGGTGTAGCCGAGCTCGCTGAGACGGCGGTTCATCACCTCGATGGCCGCGCCGGTCTGCGCCAGCTTGTCCTTGTCGACCTGCAGCCGGATGCGCGAGCCGCCTTCCAGATCCAGTCCGAGGGCGAGCTGCTTCTTCGGCAGCCAGTTGGGCAGGTTCGCCAACTGGATAGGGGTAAAGAGATTTGGCAGAGCCAGGATCACGCCGACCAGAACAACGGCCCAGATGAGAAGTGTCTTCCAGCGGCTAAAATAGAGCATGCAATCCCGACCTCAAGAATCAACAGGGCGGCCTGATGCCGCCCTGTCACTATGACTTATTTCTTGTTATCGGCAACCGGTTCACCTTTGATGCGCACGTCGGACACCAATGCGCGGATGACGCGGGCCTTGACGCCCTCGCCGATTTCGACCTCGAGTTCACCGCTGTCATCGAACACCTTCGTCACCTTGGCAACGAAACCGCCGGTGATGATCGTATCACCGCGACGGATGTTCTTGAGCTGCTCTTCGCGCTTCTTCATCTGCGTGCGCTGCGGGCGGATGATCAGGAAGTACATGATCACGAAAATCAGGATGAATGGCAGGATGCTCATCAGCATTTCCGGCGCACCACCGATACCTGTTGTCTGTGCATATGCGGGAGTTACGAACATAGAGACAATCTCCAGAGTAATACGTGTTTGAAAGTTTATAGAGCCTGCGCAATACAATGTTTGGAATGGGAAAAGCAACCGTGCAAAATCCCGTACCGCGCTTTTCGATTTCCCATCAACATGATAGTGGCTTGAACGCAGAAAAAACAAAGGCTTGATAAGAATGTCCGAGGAATTGCTGACAGATAAACTTGACCGTCTGATTGCAGTGCTGGAGCGCATGGCACCGCCAAAACCGCAACCCGTCGATCTCGACACGGCGGATTGCTTTGTCTGGAACCCGGACAAGCTTGCCTTCGACCCCGTCAGAAAGGTTAACCGGGTCGATATTTCGCTCATTCGCGGGGTCGATCGCGTCCGCGATATTCTTTTCGACAACACCAAGCGCTTTGCCGACGGATTGCAGGCCAACAACGTGCTTCTGTGGGGCGCGCGCGGCATGGGCAAGTCGTCCCTGGTGAAGGCCGTCCATGCCTCCGTCAACATTGCCGCGCCTGACGATACCGGTACGCTCAAGCTGGTTGAGATCCATCGCGAGGACATCGACAGCCTCCCTTCCCTGATGGCGGCCATCAAGGACACGAAATATCGTTTCATCCTGTTCTGCGACGATCTTTCCTTCGACCATGACGATACGTCCTACAAGTCTTTGAAGGCCGCGCTGGAAGGCGGCGTCGAAGGCCGCCCCGACAACGTCATCTTCTACGCCACTTCGAACCGCCGGCATTTGTTGCCGCGCGACATGATCGAGAACGAGCGCTCGACGGCCATCAATCCGTCCGAAGCCGTTGAGGAAAAAGTGTCCCTGTCGGATCGTTTCGGTCTGTGGCTGGGTTTCCACAAATGCAGCCAGGACGACTATCTCTCGATGATCGACGGCTATGCCGCGCATTTCGATCTGCCGATGCAGAAGGAGCAGCTGCATGCGGAAGCGCTGGAATGGTCGACCACGCGCGGTTCGCGCTCCGGCCGCGTCGCCTGGCAGTTCACGCAGGACCTGGCCGGACGGCTCGGCAAGAAGCTCTGACAAACGAAAAGGCCCGCGCATCGCTGCGCGGGCCTTTGGATTGAAGCCTGATCTTGATCAGGATTCGAGATATTTCGACGGATCGACCGGGGTCGAGTTCTTGCGCACTTCGAAGTGCAGCTTTGGCGATGTCGCATTGCCTGTCATGCCCGACCGGCCAAGTTCCTCGCCGCGCTTCACCTTCTGGCCGCGCTGCACGTTCAACTTGCTCGCATTGCCGTAAACCGTGACCAGACCATTGTCGTGGCGCACGAGAACGGTGTTGCCGAACTCCTTCAGGCCATCGCCGGAATAGATGACCACGCCGTTTTCAGCGGCCTTGATCGGCGTGCCCTCGGGAACCGAAATGTCGATACCGTCATTGCCCTTGCCGTAATTGGCGACAACGCGGCCGCGAACCGGCCAGCGCATCTGTGACGCACCGGTGGCGGACGGTGCCGATGCAACATCCTTCTCCGCATCGTCGATCACCTTTTCGCTCGCCTGCGGCGGCGTGTAAGGCTTTGCCTGGCTGTCAGCCTGCGGCGCAGCAATCGCTGCAGTCGGTGCCGTGCTTGCAACAACCTTTGGCTGTTCGACTGGCGGCGTCGCGGCGGTCTTCACCTGATCGACGGAACCCTTCGACTTCATGTTGTTGGCGACATTCTGCGCCAGCGAGGAACTCGATGCCGGAATGACCAGCGACTGGCCGACCCGAACGGTGCCCTCTTTCATGTTGTTGGCCTGCTTGATGGCCTCGACATTGGTGCCCGTCTTGCGGGCAATGGCATGCAGCGTGTCGCCGCCCTGAACCGTATAGGAGCCGGAATGGCTGGGTGGCGTCGTATTGTTTGCCGTCGTCGTTGCCGCGCCGTTCCGGTCCTTGACCTGCGGGGCCTGCGGAAGAATGGCTGCCGTATTGGCGGATGCCTGTCCCGGCGTCGCCGGCTTGGTCGGCATGCGCGCTTCGCGGCCATCCGGCGTCTTCAGCGTTCCGGCTGGCGCGGCAAGCGGCGGAGCCTGCACATTGCCCATGGGCTGGACCGACGCCACCTGCTGGCGGACGGGAGCGGTGTTGGCGAGCTGACGTGCCGGCTGCGAGGAGACCGGCGGCAGCGTCGAGGCGCTGACCGCACCAACCGGCGGCAAGGCACCGCGCTGGACACCGCCCGCCGCTGGAACCGCATTGCGGTTGACCGACGCCGTATAGCTTGCATCGACTGGAGGCGTGTAACCCCTTGCACCCGCATTCTGCGGTTGAATGATTGCACGCTGGTTGTCGCTATAGCCGGAGCTGAAGTCAGCACTGGTAAAGCGCGATACTCCGGAGCTGCAGCCTGCAGCCAAACCGGCAATCATGAGAATGCTGGCATTCAGTGCCAGCCGCCGTGACGCTTTGTCTAGTACACTCAAACGCATCGCTTATCCCGCCCGTACTCAATACAAGAATATGGAGCTATTAAACCGCGTTAATGTTACTCGACCGTTAAAACGAGCAGAAAATTTGTAAAAGATTCACCAAACCCGTAAAGGGTTGCGCCTGTCCTGCGGCAGAACGTCCGTGTCAAAGGGCTGTGGCAACACCGTCAAGCAGCGGTAAAAAGCGCGCGGGCATCATATCCTCGCGCTCGAAACGGCTCCCGATCTTCGACAGGCGCGACACGACTTGCTTGCCGTCAACCGGACCGATCGGGGCAATCATGACGCCATTGGACGACAGAAGCTCGACGAACTGGCGCGGCATGCTTTCAAAAGCCGCCCAGACGACAATGCGGTCAAACGGCCCGTCATGGGTCAGGCCAAGCTTGCCATCGGCATGTTTGATGAAGATATTTTCGATCTTCAACGTCTGGTGGCGCTGCTGCGCAAGTTCAACCAGAGTACGATAGCGCTCGATGGACAGGACCCGGCCGGCCAGCCGGGCCATGATGGCAGCGGTAAAGCCGGTGCCCGTGCCGATTTCCAGAACGCGGTGCGCCGGCTCAAGATCGAGGGCCTTGATCAGGCGCGCCTGCAGGTCCAGCCCTTCCATGAACTCGCCGCATTCGATCGGCAGCATCCGGTCGCCATAGGCCAGCGTTCCCAGATTGCCGGAAACAAAGGCCATGCGGGACGTGGCCTCAAAAGCCGTCATGAGCCGCTGGTCCGTCATTCCCAAAGACCGCATCCGCAGGACGAAGGCGGCAAAGCCCTCCCGTTCTGAAAGTGCAGGCTTCATGCGAACGCATCCTCCAGGGTCTGGCGCATCTCGTGCGCTGTCAGATCGAGTTGAAGCGGCGTCACGGAGATGTAGTTTTTGCGGATGGCGGCAACATCGCTGTTTTCCGCCGGCTCATCCTTGCCGCGGCCGTAGCGCAGCCAGTAATATGGCAGGCCGCGTCCGTCCTGCCGCTCTTCAATGGTCAATCCATGGGAAAGTTTGCCCTGCGCCGTGACGCGGACACCGGCCAGTTCCCCGCCGCTGCAGCTCGGGAAATTCACATTGAGAAGCACGCCCTTGGCCAGCGTGACGGCCAGAAGCTTTTTCAGGAGCGCCGGTGCGCGCTGTTCGACGATGTCCCATGGCAGGACGCGTGTCCCGCCATCGAGATTGTATTCCTGCGACAGGGCAATGGAGTTGATGCCAAGGAGCGTGCCCTCGATGGCCGCGGCAACGGTGCCGGAATAAGTGACATCATCGGCGGTATTCGAGCCGGAATTGACACCCGACAGGATCAGGTCGGGCGGCTCGGGCATCAGATGCTTGACGCCCATGATCACGCAGTCCGTCGGCGTACCGCGAACGGCGTAGTGCCGGTCATCGATCTCGCGCAGGCGCAGCGGCGTGGACAGCGTCAGCGAATGGGCCAGACCGCTTTGGTCGGTTTCGGGCGCGATCACCCAGACATCGTCGGAAAGCTGGCGGGCGATACGTTCCAGAACAGCCAGACCTTCCGCATGAATACCATCATCGTTGGTCAGCAGAATGCGCATCGCCCGCTCCTATGCAGCTTTTTCGATTCGTTTCAGTCCACCCATGTATGGCACAAGTGCTTCAGGAACTGTGACACTGCCGTCCTCGTTCTGATAATTTTCGACAACAGCAATCAGTGCACGCCCGACTGCGGTACCGGAACCGTTGAGCGTGTGGACGAAACGCGTCGATTTCTCCCCTTCCGGCCGGTAACGCGCATTCATGCGGCGTGCCTGGAAATCACCGCAGACGGAGCAGCTGGAGATTTCACGATAGGCCTTCTGGCCGGGAAGCCAGACTTCCAGATCGTAGGTCTTCTGCGCGCCAAAGCCCATGTCGCCCGTGCACAGCGTCATCGTGCGGAACGACAGGTCGAGGCGCTTCAGCACTTCCTCGGCGCAGGCGGTCATGCGCTCGTGCTCGGCAATGGAGCTTTCGGCATCGGTCACCGACACCAGCTCGACCTTCATGAACTGGTGCTGGCGCAGCATGCCGCGCGTGTCGCGGCCGGCCGAACCGGCCTCGGAGCGGAAGCAGGCTGTCAGCGCCGTCATCCGGATCGGCAAATCGCGAATGTCGAGGATTTCTTCGCGCACCAGATTGGTCAGCGGCACCTCGGCCGTTGGAATGAGATAGCGGCCATCGGTTGTCTTGAAGAGATCCTCTTCGAACTTCGGCAGCTGGCCGGTGCCATAAAGCACATCCGCATTGACCAGAAGCGGCGGATTGACCTCGGTATAGCCATGCTCGGTCGTGTGCAGATCGATCATGAACTGGCCGAGAGCACGCTCCAGCCGCGCCAGCTGGCTCTTCAGAACGGTAAACCGGCTGCCGGACAGCTTTGCTGCACGCTCGAAATCCATGTAGCCAAGGTTTTCGCCGATCTCGAAATGCTCCTTGGGTTCAAAGGAGAAGTTCTTGAGATGACCGACGCGGCGCGTCTCGACGTTGCCGCCCTCGTCCTTGCCGACCGGGACACTGTCGAGGGGAAGATTGGGAAGCACGGCCAGCGCATCATTCAACGCACGGTCGAGCTGGCGCTCTTCTTCTTCAGCACTCTGCAGGAAGACCTTGATTTCGGCGACTTCGGCCTTCAGACGGTCAGCCGTGGCCTGGTCCTTGGCGCCCATGGCCTTGCCGATCTCCTTGGAGGCGGCGTTGCGGCGTTCCTGCGCGTCCTGCAGTTTGGCAATATGCTGACGACGCTTCTCATCCAGCTCGATCAGGCGGGACGATTGCGGCTCGACGCTCCGTTTCGCCAAAGCTGCGTCAAGCGCCTGAGGATTCTCGCGGATCCATTTGATGTCGAGCATGGTAATAAAGCCGTCTTGAAGTGTTCGTTGGATTGAGGACGTGATTGTCCGGCGAAAGCTGGAGCTGCGTCAGGACGAGATATCGCTATCGCTGGACCCTGATTGTGCTTCGGCTTTAGCTGCCTCACGCTTTTTCTCGATCAGACGCGCCATCCAGATGGAAACCTCGTAGAGAAGGATCGTCGGGAGTGCAAGACCGATTTGGCTGAGGGGGTCCGGCGGTGTGATCACCGCCGCGACGATAAAGGCAATGACGATGGCGTATTTGCGCTTCGAGCGCAGGCCTTCATAGCTGACAAGCCCAACCCGCGCGAGCAGCGATGTCACCACCGGCAACTGGAACACCAGGCCAAACGCGAAAATCAGCGTCATGATCAGGCTCAGATATTCCGAAACCTTGGGCAGAAGCGAAATCTGCACTTCGCCAGCGCCGCCTGTCTGCTGCATGGCAAGGAAGAACCACATCACCATGGGGGTGAAAAAGAAGAACACCAGTGCGCCGCCCATCAGGAACAGCACCGGCGACGCGATCAGGAATGGCAGAAATGCCATCCGTTCATTCTTGTACAGACCCGGCGCGACAAACTTGTAAATCTGCGAGGCAATGACGGGAAAGGCCAGAACAATGCCGCCGAACATGGCGATCTTGACCTGCGTGAAGAAAAACTCCTGCGGCGCCGTATAGATCAATTGCGCCTTTGCCGGATCAAAGCCAGCCCAGGACACGGCCCACTGATACGGGATGACCAGAACATTGAACAACTGCCGGCCAAAATGGAAGCAGATCAGGAAAGCCACGAAAAACGCCACCAATGCCCAGATCAGCCGGCGGCGCAATTCGATGAGGTGTTCGATCAGCGGGGCCGAGCTCTTATCAATGTCGTCGTCGGTCTTGCTCAAGATTTTGTCCCCGTATCGCCAGCTTTGGCCTTGGCACGCGGCTTGGCCGTTCGTTTTGCTGGTGCAGTCTGTGCAGGCGCTTCTGCCGGTGTTTTGGCGGCAGATGACTTGGCCGCAACTTTGGCAGGCGCAGCGGCCTTGGCCGTTGCCTTGGCTGGTGCCGCCTTCCCGGATACAGCGGCGGAAGCCGGCGTCTCAGCCGCAGCCTTGGGCTTGCTGGCCCGGCGGGTTTTCTTTGGCGCCGCGGCCGTCATCAGCGGAGCGACGGGCTCCATCGTCTGCGGCTGCAGCTGCGTCGCGCCGGGAGCGGAGGGATCGGGCACGGCAATGTTGTCTTTGCCGGCCGTACCGCCATCCTTCAGGCTTGAGCGGATTTCCTCGCCAATCGTGCGGACGGGATCGAAAACCTTGCGGATATCGTTGCGCGGATCGAGGCTTTTGGCATCGTTGATGATATCGCGCACGTCATCGAGCTCGGCCTCTTTGAGGGCTTCATCGAATTGACGCCGGAATTCACCCGCAGTCGCGCGAAATTTGGCCGTCGCCTTGCCAAAGGCGCGCAGCATTTTCGGCAAATCTTTTGGCCCGACCACCACGATCACAACGATCACGATCACCAGGATTTCCGACCAACCAACATCAAACATTCATCATGCTCCGGCCGCAGCGAGACAGCAAAGCCCCGCGCAGGAAAAAACTAAATCAAGCCGCTCAGGACTTCGTTGTCTTTTCCTTGACGGAATTCACCGGCTGGTTCGGCTGATTATCGATCGTCTTGGAATTGTCAGCCGCATCATCATCGGCCATGCCGCTCTTGAAGTTCTTGATACCCTTGGCAACGTCGCCCATCAGTTCGGGAATCTTGCCGCGACCAAAAACCAGAAGCACGATCGCCAATACGATCAGCCAGTGCCAGATTGAAAAACTACCCATTTTACCCTCGCATTCGCTCAACAGTTTGAGCTCATCTATGCCTTTTCCCCGTGCTTTTCAAACACAAGTGCATATTGTTGTTTCACATTCATGTAAGTTCGGCGCAAGTGCGAATTGAAATCTTCAGCACGAATTTTCCGAACCGGCATCGTCTGCGCCACCATTGCGCACAAATATGGCAAATAAAAATTCAATCGTGTTCCACACGCGGCGTCAAAAGTCCAAGTTCTTCCAGATCGATATCGGTCAACGGATCTTCGTCTTCGGTCAATTCATCGGGATCATTGACCGGGATGGGAATGGCGAAATTGGCGGGCATGCGCGCGGACAACAGTCCGGCGCCGCGCAATTCGTCGATCCCCGGCAGATCACGCACTTCCTGCAGGCCGAAATGATCGAGGAACGAGGATGTCGTGCCATAGGTGATCGGTCGCCCCGGCGTGCGCCGGCGCCCGCGGAACTTGATCCAGCCCGTCTCCATCAGCACATCCAGCGTGCCCTTTGACGTCTCCACACCGCGAATATCTTCAAGCTCCGCCCGCGTCACCGGCTGGTGATAGGCAATGACGGCGAGCACTTCGAGTGCGGCGCGCGAAAGCTTCTTCTGCTGCACCGCCTCGCGGTTCATCAGGAAGGCAAGATCGGCTGCGGTGCGGAAGGCCCATGCGCCGCCAACCTGCAGGAGATTGATGCCGCGCTTGGAATACACCGACTGCAACTCGCCGAGCAGCGCCGGAACGTCGATCCCGGACGGCAGCCGCTCCTCCAGCGCCCTCACCGTCACCGGCTCGGCTGAGGCAAACAGGATGGCCTCGGCCATGCGCAACGCATCGGATACGGAGATCGTCGATTTCCAGTCCGCCTCGCGGTTGTCGCTTTCATCGTTGTCGGGCTGGATATGCAGAGGACCGGTTTCAGCCATTGACCACGTCCCTCATCGTTGTCAGCGGCGGTTGATCCGTCTTTTCGGCCGGCCTTGGCGGACGATCCCGCAGGAAAATCGGCTTGAACGCACCGGTCTGCTGGATTTCCATATGCCCTTCCCGCACCATTTCAAGGCTGGCGGCAAAGGAGCTGGCAAGCACGGTGGCGCGCTCGCTGGGCGACGCGATGAAGTCGAGGAGGTATTGATCCAATGCGGTCCAGTCTTTCATCTCGCCGACAAGGCGCATGAGAATGGTACGTGCTTCCTTCAGTGACCAGACGCTGCGGCGCGCGATCTGCACATGGGAAACCGCCTGCTTCTGCCGTTGCGAGGCATAGGCGGTCAGGAGTTCGTACAGCGTTGCCGAATAGATGTTGGTCTGATCGACAATGACGGCTTCGGGCATGCCGCGGGCAAAGACATCGCGGCCAAGGCGATTGCGGTTGACCAGCTTCGTGGCCGCATCGCGCATGGCTTCCAGCCGCTTCAAGCGGAATTGCAGCGTCGCCGCCAGCTCCTCGCCGCTCTCGCCCTCATCGCCGGGGGTCTTCGGGATCAGCAGCTTGGACTTGAGGTAGGTCAGCCAAGCCGCCATGACCAGATAGTCGGCAGCAAGCTCCAGCCGCAGCGCTTGAGCCTGGCGGATGAAGATCAGATACTGCTCGACAAGGGCAAGCACGGAAATGCGGGCCAGATCGACCCGCTGGTTGCGCGCCAGATGCAGAAGCAGATCGAGAGGGCCTTCAAAACCCTTGATGTCGATCAGAAGCGATGGCTCGCTGACACCGCGATCGGATGCACTTTCCCACAGCGCCTCCATGGGTGCCGTGGTCTTGCCATTCGTTTTCTGTTCCGTCGCCGTCAACTCTCTCTCGCTTCTATGCCACCGCTTCGAAGAAACGCTGGAATTCTTCCCGGATTTCCGCTTCATCCGAAGCATCCGGCTTTCTCGCATATTGGATTGCCCGCTGTGCCCGCTCCAGCGCCTTGCCGTTCAGCTCGGGTGTGCAGGAAGCAACCGCCGTCATCTGTTCCATAATGCCGTGGCAGTGAAGCACGATATCGAGGCCCGCCGCAAAGATTGCTTTGGTCCGGTCAAAATAATCCCCAGAAAGTGCGTTCATCGACACGTCATCGCTCATCAGCAGCCCGTCAAAGCCGATATGGCCGCGAATGATCTCTTCCACAACCTTGCCGGATGTCGTTGCCGGATGCTTCGGGTCGATGGCCGAGAAGATGACATGGGCGCTCATCGCCATGGGCAGATGCTTAAGAGCCTGGAACGGGGCAAAGTCGTGTTCCGCCAATTCGTCGAGCGGCGTTGTCACGGTCGGCAATTCGTGATGGGTGTCGGCAAATGCGCGGCCATGGCCGGGAATGTGCTTCATCACAGGCAGCATGCCGCCCGCCAGAAGACCTTCGGCCGCAGCCCTGCCCATCGCCGTGACGATTTCCGGATGCTTGCCGTAGGCACGGCTGCCGATGACCTCGTTGGCGCCTTCAACCGGAACATCGAGAACCGGAAGACAATCGACATTGATGCCGAGTTTCATGAGATCGAACGCATGAAGGCGCGAAAGCAGCCAGGCCGCGCGCAATCCCGCCTCCTCGTCCTGCTTGAACAGGGCACCCAGCGCCGATCCGGCGGGATAATTGGGCGCCAGCGGCGGCCGCAGACGCTGCACCCGCCCGCCTTCCTGATCGATCAGCACCGGGGCTTCGTCGCGCCGCACCAGATCGCGCAGATGCGCCGTCAGATCCTCGACCTGTGCCGCTTCGCTGACATTGCGGGCAAACAAGATAAAACCCCACGGGCGTTCATCGCGGAAGAACGCGATTTCGTCGGGGGTCAGTTTCAGACCGGACGTGCCGGCAATCCATGCTTTTGATTCGCTCATGGGTAAAGTCTACTGCGGTGATGCAAAAAAGGAAAAGGCGGCCATTGGCCGCCTTTGTCTGGTTATGTGGCGGGCTTACTGCGTCACGAAGCAGCTGCCGCCCGCCGACTTGAACTTGGTGCACAGATTGACGGCAGCGTCCTTTGTACCGGCCGGGATACGAACACGGTAGAATGTACCCTTGCCGGCAATCTCGGCCTGCTTGATATCGACACCGCGACCGGCGATCACGCCGGGATAGCGCTGGGCGAGCGAAGCATAGGTCTTCTGCGCGCCTTCCGCCGTCGGCTGCGAAGCAACCTGGATCAGATAGGTGCCCGGTGCCACGGCAGAAGCAACCTGCTGCTGCGGCTGACCGGCCGGCTTTTGCGGCGCGACGCGATCAACAACGTTCAAGGGCTGATCGGCCGGACGGGAGTCGACAATCGGGACATTCTTCGGCGCAACGGAGGCAACCGTCTCTGCCGTGATCTTCTTGGTTTCGACCGCCTTGGCCGGCAGCTTGCCGGTTGCCGGAGCCTGCGGCTTGGCAACCAGGGGCTCAACCGCCGGTTTTGGCGTTGCAGGATTGCTGGCTGCCGCAAGCGAGCCGATCTGATCGTTGCCGTCGGGCATCGCGCTGACCGGTGCCGGGGCCGCCGGGGCGGGACGCGCCATGGGCGCGGCGGCAGGACCCGAGGCGACGGGATCGGCAGCCTGCGGAATGGCGGCTACCATGGTACCATCGGGCTTCACCACCATGGTCTGAACCTTGCGCGGTGCGATGGCGCCGTTCGGCTGGGCCTGCTCCTCGCTCGAAGCCATGTTCGCAGCGGCGGGATCGACCCTCTCCTCGGCCTTGGTCCCGGCAATATCCTCATCCGTATCGGCAGTCAGATCGACCGGTTTTTCCTGGGTCGTGACAAGCTGCTGCTGCTTTGGCGGCGATGTATCCGCCGTCGCACCCTTTTCATAAACGATCTTGTCCTGGACAGGCGCAGTCGTGTTCGCCGCGCTTTCCGGCTGAACCTTGATCGGGGTTTTGTCGGCCATGATCACCACAGGCGCGCCACCCGATCCGCTGGTCCATTTATAGGCAACGGCACCAGAAACGGCGAGAAGAACGGCTGCCGCTACGGCACCCGGTACAACGAAGCTGCGTTTGCGGCTCATCGGCTGGGCATAGGTCGTTGCAGCCATGCCGACATCGTCGCGTTTTGGATCGTAGCCAAAATCCATGTCGTCTTCAGGACCGTTGCTGTAGCTGCTGGCAACCGGGCGGGACTGATGCGCGCTGGCAGCAGCTACTCCGACAGCCGCCGCTGCGGCGACACCGGCTCCGGCAGCCGCATAGTTTGCCGGGGTATAATGTCCCTGCTCAGCCTCATTGCCGAAGACATCGGCAAAAATATCGGCATATTCGTCCTTCGCGGCCGGTGCCGGCTGCTGCGGCTCCTCCTGCGGTGCCGTATAGGCCGCACGGGTATCATCCGCCTCGATCGAGCCGAAGACTTCGGCAAATTCGGTTTCAAGCTCGCCCAGGCCATTGTGCTGCGGAACATCGTCTTCGTAGTGCACTTCAGGCAGATCGAGCGACTCCGTGTACTCGACCCGGTTCTCGGTGACTGCCACGGTGTGAACATCGGGCGCAGAGGAGATTGACGAGGCCGCACGATCCAGCTCATCCGCATAGCCGCTCAAATCCTGCGGCTCCGGCAGATGGTGGGTTTCTGCAGCAGCCAACGGCGCAACGGGAGCAAGCTCCGGCTCGCGAACGGCCGCATAGGAATGCGCGGGGCTCTGGTAACGGGGCAGCTCTGCTTCAAGCGCGTGCGCCGGAACAGCTTCGTCTTCCACATCCAGCGGCACTTCGAAATCGTCGAAGGCGGCCATCAGTTCTTCCGTGTCGAAATCCTCAAGCGGATCGCCCTGGACCGCTGCCGCCTCTTCGTGCACCGGAGCCGGCGCGTAAGCAGCCGAAGCCGGGACAGGCGCGGCCTGATAGGCCGCAGGTTCCGGCACATAGGCCGGCTTCGCCTCGGCAACCGGCTGGGTGACCGACGGCGCATAGGAGGTTGCGCGGCTGATAATGGGAGCAGCTTCCGTACGGCCGATGACCGGCGCTTGCGAACCATAACCCCAGGAAGCGTTTGCCGAGCGCTGAACCACAGGCTTCGCCGCACCAGCAAGAAGCGTCTCAAGTTCATCTTCAAGGCTTAAGGACGGCGCCGCAACGACAGCGCGTTCCGTCTGCGCCGGTTCGGGTACAAAGCTGACAGGCTCGTGCCCATCGCGCCCCTCGCCCGTTTCGCCGTCGGCATAAACGGCGTCCGGCTCGTAATCGGCGTAGTCGGGTTCCTCATAGATCGCGACGGGCTCGGCTGCGGCATGCGCATAATCCGCATTCGACATCAATTCCCGTTCCACCGCATCCTGAAGATCGAAGTGAGCAAACCGATCCGGCTCAGCATGACTGTGCACGGGCTCCGGGGCTGCCGCCGGGGCGGCACGCTGAGGATGCTCCTCAAAATCGCCCATGAGCTCGCGCTCCAGATCCATAGCAAGATCCTCGCCCGATCCGGTTGCCGCGTGTTCCTCTTCGACAGGCGTTCCCATGATACGGGAAAGCTCCATCAGAGGGTCGTCATTACCGAATCGCGAATCATCCTGCCGGTGAGAACGCTGAAGATAGTTGTCCGCCATGGCGTTAATCCTGTACTCTCAACTATGGACGTCAAAAGACGTCACGCATTGGCCATACCAGCGCAATGTGGGCAAAAGTTGACAGGATTTCCGCGCCTTTCAGCGCATTTCGGTTGGGGCGTCCGCACCAATGATAGACAATCCGGACGCCAAAACCTTAGAAACAACCTGCACCAGCCCTAGCCTGGCTTGGGACAAGTTTGGATCGTTAACCTTAATAAAACGTAAGTCCGCGTTTTCGGTCCCCTTATTCCACTGCGCGTGCAGCGAACTTGCCAGGTCGTAGAGGTAGAAAGCAAGGCGGTGCGGCTCCTGATGGACGGCCGCCGTTTCAATTAAACGCGGATATTCGGCAAGCTTGCGGATGAGCGCAATTTCGCTTTCGTCCGTCAGCAAACCGAAGTGCTGGGCACTGGCCGCCAGTGATTCTTCACCCAGCCCAAGCTGTTCGATCGCCTGCCGGAACACGGAATGGCACCGCGCGGAGGCATACTGGACGTAGAAGACCGGATTGTCCTTGGAATGTTCGGTGACCTTGGCGAAGTCGAAATCCAGCGGCGCGTCATTCTTCCGGTACAGCATCATGAACCGGACGGGATCGCGCCCGACTTCTTCCACCACATCGCGCAGGGTGACGAACTCGCCCGAGCGTTTCGACATGCGCACCGGCTCGCCATTGCGATAGAGCTTGACGAGCTGACAGATGAGAACCGTCAGCTTGGCCGTACCGCCGGAAACAGCGCGTGCCAGCGATTCAAGCCGCTTGACGTACCCGCCATGATCGGCCCCGAGCACATAGATCATCTCATCGAAGTGCCGGTCGTACTTGTCCTTGAAATAGGCAACGTCGGCGGCAAAATAGGTGAACTGTCCGTCGGACTTCACCAATGGCCGGTCGATATCATCACCCACATCGGTCGAACGGAACAGGGTCTGCTCGCGATCTTCCCAGTCCTCCGGCAGCTGGCCCTTGGGCGGCGGCAGCTTGCCCTTGTACACATGTCCCTTCAGCGTCAGGTCATTGATCGCCGACCTGATCTGCTTGGCGTTGTCCGCATGCAGCGTCCGCTCGGAGAAAAACACATCGTGATGCACGTTGAGCGAGGCAAGATCGTCGCGGATCATCACCATCATGGCATCGATGGTCCGGTCCTTGATGATCGCGGTCGCTTCCTCTTCCGGCATTGCCAGAAGTTTCGTACCGTAATCGGCGGCAAGCGCCTGCCCGACCGGAACAAGATAGTCGCCGGGATAAAGGCCAGCCGGAATCTCGCCGATATGTTCACCCAGCGCTTCGCGGTAACGCAGCATCACCGAATTGGCGAGCACATCGATCTGCGCGCCCGCATCGTTGATGTAATATTCCTTGGTCACGTCGTAACCGGCGAAGGACAGGAGATTGGCCAAGGCATCGCCGACAACGGCGCCCCGGCAATGCCCCACATGCATCGGCCCGGTCGGATTGGCTGAAACGAACTCGACATTGACCCTATGGCCATAGCCCAGCTTCGACCGGCCATAGTCGAGACCGGCGCCCAGCATGCCGGCCAGTTGCCCGTGCCAGTACGTATCCTTCAAGCGCAGGTTGATAAAACCCGGTCCGGCAACGTCAACAGAGCCGACATCCGGGTCATTTTTCAGCGCGTCGCCGATCCGGATCGCCAGTTCGCGCGGGTTTTGGCCAACGGCTTTCGACAGAACCATCGCGGCATTCGTTGCGATATCACCGTGGCTCGGATCGCGCGGCGGCTCGACGCCAACGCGGGACAGATCCACATCGGCGCCATCAATGGTTTTCAATTCAAGCGCTTGCAGGGCTTTTTTAATCCGCGCATCGAAATCGGCGAAGATGTTCATGACGTTATACTCGATCGGGTTTTTCACGTTGGTGCGGTCGTGTGACCGCGATTGGCCCTTCGCTTAAGCCAATTCGGGCGTATGGTCAAACAAGCGGCGATGCTCGCGCACAGCATAAGTGTCGGTCATGCCCGCCAGAAAATCCGCCACAAGCCGTGCGCGCGGCGCCAAACCGTCGTGTTTCGGCCCCTCGCGCCAGCCTTCCGGCATCGTCTGCTCGTCAGCCATATAGGCATCGAACAAATCGCGCACGATCTGATCGGCGGACTTTCTGATGCGGATGACGCTCTCGTGGAAATAGAGATTCTTGTAAAGGAATGATTTCAGCCGTTTTTCCTTGTCACGCATGGCAGCGGAAAACCCGATCAGCATGCGTCCGGCATTGTGAATATCGTCCACGCATTGCGGTTGCAGCGCTTCGATATTGGTTTGGGCCGTGCGGATAACGTCTTCGACCATGATGGTGATCTGCCGCCGCACGATCTCGTGCGATGTACGGACATCATCGAGAACAGGATATTTCTGCCGCACTGCGCGCAGGATGTCGCCCGTCAGCGGAACCTCCTCCAATGCCTCCAGCGACAGCAGCCCTGAACGCAGGCCATCGTCAATATCATGCGCGTTGTAGGCGATATCATCGGCAATTGCCGCGCACTGCGCCTCAAGCGAGGCATAACGGCTCAGTTCGAGGTCATATTGGCTGTTATACTCGACAATGGCGGCCGGCACGGGGTGCTTCAGTCCCTGCCCATCCGCTCCCGTCAGCGGACCGTTGTGCTTCACCAGTCCTTCAAGCGTCTCCCAGGTCAGGTTCAGCCCGTCGAACTCCGCATAGCGCCTTTCAAGGCTGGTCACGATACGCAATGACTGGGCATTGTGATCGAACCCGCCAAACGCCTTCATTTTTTCGTTGAGCGCATCTTCGCCCGTATGGCCGAACGGCGTGTGACCGAAGTCGTGCACCAGGGCAATCGCCTCGGCCAGATCTTCATCGAGCCGCATCGACCGTGCCAATGCCCGGGCAATCTGCGCCACTTCGATCGTGTGGGTCAGCCGGGTGCGGTAGTGATCCCCCTCATGGGCGATGAACACCTGTGTCTTGTGCTTCAGGCGCCGAAAGGCGGTGGAATGGATGATGCGGTCGCGATCACGCTGGAAAACCGTGCGTGTCGGACTCTCGTTTTCCGGCACGAGGCGGCCGCGACTGCGTTGCGGATCGCAGGCATAGGGCGCCCTCTCCCTGTATCCGAAGCCAATTCCCTGCATCGACATGATTGAATTGAATGCCTTCCCACTTTGCGGCCGCGCCGGTCGTTGACTTCGCGGTCGCCAATTCTTAGCTATGGTGTATGATGAATGGCAAGGTGTGACATGGCAATGTCAACTTAAGCCGGTGCGCTGCGAACTGGTTCGCATTTGGAGCGTGAAGAAATGAGCGATGCAATGAATGTTTCCGTATCCGATGCTGCTGCCAAGCGCATTTCGGCAATTCTGAAGTCCGATCCTGAGAAGACCGCCCTGCGCATTTCCGTCGAAGGCGGCGGCTGCTCGGGCTTTTCCTACAAATATGATCTGGTCGATGCACAGGACGCCGATGACATCGTCATCGAGAAACTCGGTGCAAAGGTGCTGATCGATTCGATATCCCTGCCCTATATCGGCGGCTCCGAAATCGACTTTGTCGATGACCTGATGGGACAGTCTTTCCAGATCCGCAATCCCAACGCCACCTCGTCCTGCGGCTGCGGAACCAGTTTTTCCGTCTGATCCGGCGTTTCAGATTTCGCGCAATCAAAACTCAGCAAAGTCGTTGTTTCCCATGAAAATTGTCACCTGGAACATCAATGGTGTGAAAGCGCGGATCGAAGTTCTGACAGCGTGGCTGCGGGAATCCAATCCGGACATCGTCTGCCTGCAGGAAATCAAGTCCGTCGACGAGCAATTTCCGCGAGCCGAGATCGAAGCCCTCGGCTATCACGTCGAAACCCACGGCCAGAAGGGCTTCAATGGCGTTGCCATCCTGTCGAAGAAGAGCCCGGACGAAGTAATCCGCGGCCTGCCCGGCGAGGATACCGACGAGCAGTCGCGCTTCATCGAAGCGGTATTTTCGACGGAAACCGGCGCCATCCGCGTTGTTTCGCTGTATCTGCCCAACGGCAATCCCATCGATACGGAAAAATTTCCCTACAAGCTGCGCTGGATGGAGCGTCTGGAGCGCTGGGCGGAAGACCGGCTTGCCCTGGAAGAACCGCTTGTCCTGGCGGGCGACTACAATGTCATTGCCCAGCCGAAGGACGCCAAACACCCCGAAGCATGGCTGAATGACGCGCTGTTCCAGCCGGAATCGCGCCAGGCACTGCGCCGGCTGGAAAACCTCGGCTTCACCGATGCGACCCGTGCCGTCACGGATGAGGCGGGGACATATACATTCTGGGATTATCAGGCCGGAGCCTGGCAGAAGAACAATGGCATCCGCATCGACTACCTGATGCTGTCGCCGGAGGCCGCCAATCGTCTCACCTCCGCCAGCATCGAAAAACATGTCCGCGCCTGGGAAAAGCCGTCGGATCACGTGCCTGTGGCAATCGCCTTGGCATGATTTGCGGCTGAAGTCCCTCTCGGATCAGGCAAGACTGGCTCTTCTCGATCAGAAATCGCCGGTTTTGATGATGTCTTCGGCAAGCACGATGGCCGTCCGGCGGTCGGCCTCGTTGGCAATGGAAAACGCCTGTTCCTGAATATCGCCGATCCAGACGCGATCCTGTTTGGATGCCCGCTCGAATGCGGCGGTCATCATGGCCAGCCCGCGCACGGTCTTTCCGGCCTGGAACAGAAGATTGCCCAGCATGGCCTGCGCACCGGCATGGCCCTTCTGGGCCGAAAGGCGGAACCATCGCGCCGCCTGATTGGGATTCGGCTGGCCGCCCTCACCCTTCATCAGCATCTTGCCAAGTTCGAACTGTGCATCGGAGTCGCCGAAATTCGAAGCGGCCTGCAGATAGAGATCGCGCGCGGCGCTCGGATTGGACTTGATCGGTGAGTTCGGGATGCCGCGTTTCACATAACCGGCAAGGGCCACGAGCGCATCGGCAACATAACTCTCGTTCTGCGTACCCTGTTCGGCGCCCTCGTGCACAACCTGCTCGAACATCTTGTAGGCTTCGTAATCATCTTCCTTGACGCCGTCGCCTTCCGCATACATGCGGCCGAGCTTCCAGTTGGCGCCCTGATGGCCCTTTTCCGCGGCAAACCTCAACGCCTTGACGGCTTCATCCTTGTCGCCCTTCTTGTAGGCGGAAAATCCGAACTTGAAGAGGGCGAAAGGACTGGAATCCTCGTTCATCTCATTGCTGGTGTCGAACGCGTGGCAGGGCAGCGTCATGACACTCAAAGCAAGCCCGATCCCGAAAAACGGAGCGGCGAAGCGATCAACAATGAGCATGGCAATACACTTCCTTTGCCCGGACCGGATGCGTCGCAGCCTTGCTGCGCCCGGCACCCCCTGTCAGGACACGATTGACGGCGACACCGGCGAAAACGCCGCCTGCCACCCCTTTTTGAGCGCATATCGTTTGCGCTGCGGATGTTGTTGACGATGAATATGACGCATCATTCCAGCGATCGTTTGACCGCTTTCCGGCAATAGTACGGCCAGATACCAGGGAATGGGATGTGCCTGCAAAAATGGAATCGTCGGGGCAGCGCGTCAGTTCCGACATCGCATAAAGGCTGTTGGTGTAAGCCAGTAAGATCGGTTTTGCGTCCATCATTGCCCCGGGCGGAACATCGGCACCATTGCACGACATTTCTTCAACCACTTATCGGTCGCCGCCCTATCGAGGTGCTCCGGGTTTGTGGCGCAAAATGGGCAAAATTGCCCCTTGCCTCCGCCTTGCAAATCATCGCTCAGAAGTGTTGCTGAATCGTCACAAAACGTAATGGAGAAACTCTTACTTTCGGATTGCCGGCATTGCAGTGCACAATAAACCAACGTCCAAATACTGAAAAAGCCCGGTACGAATACCGGGCTTTTCTGTTCGATCCTGGTCGGATCAGAATTTCATCTTGCCGGAAAGCGATACGGCGGTGACGAGATCGTTGCCGAAGTCATAGGAAGCATCCACACCACAAGGCTGGTTGCCTGTGCACTTCGTCGGGCCGTAGGATCCGGACTTGAGGATGCCGATAGCGCCGCCCAAACGAAGTTCAACATTCTTGTTCGGCGAGTATGCGAGACCGCCGGACAGAAGGTAGGTGTCTGTCTGCGTGGTCAGGCCGGTTGTCGTGCCCTTGTCCCAGCTGACCTGCAGCTGACCGCTCCACTGATCGTTGAACTTGTGACCAACACCACCTGTAACCGTCCAGCCGTCCTGGAACATCAGGTCAAGCGACGTTGCGCGGACCGGAGACGATGCTCCGCAGGCAACCTTGCCCTTGGTTGCGGTGGGGCAGAAGGCGATAACGTCGAGAACGCTCCAGTCGACCCACTTGACCGAGCCATAGGCCAGCCAGTTCGGCGCAATACCGGTCTGAAGCTTGAATTCGACGGACTGTGGCATTTCGGCAGTGCCATAAACGTCCGTGATCCGGCCGGAAAGCGGGTTCGTAGGCGTTTTGGGCAGCTGGGTCAGATCGAGCGTGCCGCCGATTTCGCCGAGGTCAACAGCCGCATTGTACATAAGGCTGGCACGGAAGGCGATTTCAGGGATTTCATAAGCGGCACCAACGCGCCAGCCGACGCCGTCCGCGCTCAGGTTCAGCCTGCCGGTGCCATCGAGCGCACCGTGTGTCAGCAACGGAACAAAGCCGTTGACCATGCGTGTCTTGAAGCCTTCGAGTTCCTGATAGGAAACGCCACCGATGAAACGCAGCGAGCCCTTGTCCGTAACATGGAACTTGTAGGAGCAGGTCAGGCCCCAGTCATCCGATGAAATCTTGGTTTCAATGTTCTGGTTGTCGCCGGCCCAATTGGAACCGGGCTTCGTATGAACACCCCAAGGCTGGCTGTAGGAGCCCAGGCAGTCCAGATCAGGCGTGATGCCGACCTTCGCGCCAAATTTGTAGACGGAATAATCAGGTGTCTCGCTCGTCGAGGACTTCTTGAAGTTCTCATTTCCATCGAGAGGATTGGTGTCCTTGGCATTCTTGATCTTCCGATCAGGCATAACGTAAATCACGCCACCTTCGGTCACAAAACGCTCTTCGCTGAAAAGAAGGTCCCAATTGTAACCACCGCGCTCAAGACCCCCGGCCTGTGCAGCAGTAGCAACACTTGTCAAAAGAAGCGCGCTGCCGATGATTGTGGAAATAGTCTTAGTCATTAAGTCCTCCCCGAGACCTGAAAACCTCTGAACCCGCGATCAAAGTCCAGCAAAATTGTTACCAATACGTAATAGGTAACAAAGCGGGCGAATCGTGCAACTTGTTTGCGAGAGGGCTTGTGAACAGGGTCGAAGCACAAATTTTCAAAACATCGAAATTTCGTGATTTTTCGCCAGGGTTTCCCTGATTTTTTCAGCGGCAGCCCCTTGCCTGAGGCCGGAAACAGCTGATTTTCAGCAAAAAAACGGCAATGTTGCTCAAATGCAACGGCGGCCAAAAATGACCGAATTGGGGCGAAGGACTGTCGAAAATGGGGTGTGCTCCCCCGTCATTCAAGGGGAGCACGGAATAATTCAATCAAATTGAGAATCAATTAGCCCAAAATGATTAGTTTGATCAGCCGGCTTCGCTGACGCGGCGTATAGCCGTTGTAATCTTTTCGATGGATGCCTGCAGCTCGACCAGCCGTTCACGCTCCGCCTCGACAATTTCCGGCTTTGCATTGGCAACAAATTTTTCATTGCCAAGCTTCTTGCCGATCTTGTCGATTTCCTCGTTGATTTTCCCGGCTTCCTTGCCAAGGCGGGCAACTTCCGCCTTCACGTCGATCAGGCTGCCAAGCGGCAGGCATGCCGTCGCCTCACCGATAACAAACTGCGCCGAGCCCTTGGGGGCTTCATCGGCGAGCTCGATCGTTTCGACACGCGCGCGCCATTTGATCGAAGCTTCATGGCGCACCAATCGCTCCTTGGTCACGTCACGCGCCCCGACGACCACCAGCGGCGCCGTGGCAGAGGCAGGAACATTCATTTCCGCCCGGACCGAACGGATGCCCGTCACCAGATCGATCAGCCAGTTGATATCCGCGGCGGCTTCCCCGTCGAGGAAATCCGGCTCCGGCCAGCCAGCATGGCAGAGCAAGGTATCGCGCATTTGTCCCTCGCCGGCCGTATGCGCCCAGAGCTCTTCCGTCATGAACGGCATGAACGGATGCAGCAGCTTGTAGATTTCATCGAGGACATAGGCGGCGCAGGCCTGTGCTTCCGCCTTGGCTTCCGCATCCTCGCCATTGAACACCGGCTTCAGCAATTCAATGTACCAGTCGCAGAACTGGTTCCAGACGAACCGGTATGCCGCACCGGCGGCTTCGTTGAAGCGATAGCTCGTGATGCCGTCGGTGACGTCGCGCACCGCATTGGTCAGCTCCGTCAATATCCAGCGGTTGACCGTGAGCTTTGCGTCCTGCGGCCGGAAAGCCGGATTGCGCGCAACGCCGTTCATCTCGGCGAAACGTGTCGAATTCCAGAGCTTTGTCCCGAAATTGCGATATCCGGCAATGCGGCTCGGATCGAGCTTCACGTCGCGGCCCTGTGCCGCCATGATGGCAAGCGTGAACCGCAGGGCATCGGCGCCATATTCGTCGATCAGATCCAGGGGATCAATGACGTTGCCTTTCGACTTCGACATCTTGGCGCCGTTCTTGTCGCGCACCAGCGCGTGGACATAGACGGTGTGGAACGGCTCCTCGTTCATGAAATGCAGGCCCATCATCATCATGCGGGCGACCCAGAAGAAGATGATGTCAAAACCGGTGACCAGCACATCGGTCTGATAATAGGTGGCAAGCTCCGGTGTCTTGTCCGGCCAGCCCAGCGTCGAGAACGGCCACAGCGCCGACGAGAACCAGGTGTCGAGCACGTCTTCGTCGCGCGTGAGAATATCGCCGGGTTTCAGGTCTTCGAGCAGGTTCTGCACATGGGCCTTCATCGGCCCCTCATGCGCCAGATAATGCTGAATCGCGGCGCTGAGCGCTTCTTCCTCAGTCCTTTCAACGAAGACCTGGCCATCCGGGCCATACCACGCCGGAATCTGATGCCCCCACCAGAGCTGGCGCGAGATCGTCCAGGGCTGGATGTTTTCCATCCACTCGAAATAGGTCTTTTCCCAGTTCTTCGGCACAAAATTGGTGCGGCCTTCGCGCACGCTGGCAATGGCTGGTTTGGCCAGTTCCGCCGCGTTCACATACCACTGGTCCGTGAGATAAGGCTCGATCGGCACGTCACCGCGGTCGCCATGCGGGACCATATGCGTGTGATCTTCTATCTTTTCGAGATAGCCGCCCTCTTCCATCATCGCGACAATCAGCTTGCGCGCAGCAAAGCGATCCTTGCCATCGAGCGCATGAATCAGCTGATCGAGATGACTCGATTTCTCCAATCCTTCGAGGAAGTCGTTGTTATCCTTCAAGAAGATCGAGGCGTCGGTATTGAGAATATTGATCTGCCGCAGATCGTTGCGCTTGCCGACTTCCGCATCGTTGAAGTCATGCGCGGGTGTGATCTTGACCGCGCCAGACCCGGCTTCCGGATCAGCGTAATCATCCGCAACGATGGGGATGAGACGGCCAACCAGCGGCAGCAGGACATTATTATCGAGGACGGCATGATAGCGCTCATCGGCCGGATTAACGGCAACGCCCGTATCGCCCAGCATGGTTTCCGGCCGGGTGGTCGCAACCACGATGTAGGTGTGCGGGTTTTCCGGATCGAAAGCCACGTTCTCGAGCGGATAGCGGAAATGCCAGAGATGGCCCTTGATTTCGCGCTGCTCGACTTCAATGTCTGAAATTGCGGTCAGCAGCTTCGGATCCCAATTGACCAGCCGCTTGTCCTTGTAGATCAGCCCCTGCTTGTAGAGCGTTACGAAAACTTCCAGAACCGCCTTCGACAGCCCCTCGTCCATGGTGAAGCGTTCGCGCGACCAGTCGCAGGACGCGCCCAGACGCTTCAACTGGCCGGCAATGATGCCGCCGGACTCGGATTTCCATTCCCACACCCGCTCCACGAACTTCTCGCGGCCCATGGCACGGCGGCCCGGCTGCTGGCGCTCCATCAGCTGGCGCTCGACGACCATCTGTGTCGCAATGCCCGCGTGGTCCATGCCCGGCTGCCACAGCACGTTCTTGCCGCGCATACGCTCGAAGCGCACGAGAATGTCCTGAATCGTGTTGTTCAGCGCATGGCCCATGTGCAGCGAACCGGTCACGTTCGGCGGCGGAATGACGATGGCGAAGGGATCCGCGCCGGGCTTCGAACCGGCTCCAGCCTTGAATGCGCCAGCATCATCCCAGCGTTCTGCGATCTTCGGCTCTATGGCCGCGGCATCATAGGTCTTCTCAAGCATGCGAATAGTCCGTCATTTTTGCGGAAAAAGGTTAGCTACGGTGTAAACCGAATGGCTGGACATAAGTCAATGATGACTTGGCGAATGACGGGTCGCGCATTGCCGTTATCGCAAGGACCAGCCTTGCCAATGTGTCCGCGACGTTATGCAAACGATTGAAATCAGCGCTTGGCGCCCCGCGCCACGCGCTCGATTTCCTCACGCACCAGCCGCTCGACCAGATTGGGAAGATTGTTGTCAAGCCAGTCCTGCAGCAAGGGCCGCATGATTTCCTGCGCGATGTCATCGAAGGACCGGCGCTGCTCATGCTGAACGGCAAAGGAAAGATCGTCAAACGCGGCACTGACCTGACGTTCCGTCGCCTCCGACAGGATCGGCTCCAGCGCACGCTCGAGATCGAGAGAAACCTCGTCGCCGATGGCAGCCTCGGATGCTTCAGGTGCCGGTGCAACCGGTTCGACTTCCGGCGCCGGATCCAATGCTTCGGCCTGAGCCTCCCGTTCGACAACCGGTACCTGCGGCGGCACGGGGACAACAGGCGTTTGAATTTCAATCAAAGGTTCAGGCGCTGCAAAAGCCTCGGGCTCCGGCACGGCATAATCCGCCGGTTCGTCAATGACGGGCTCGGGGGCAACCGGGGCCTTCAATACCTCCGGCTGAGGCTCCGGCGGCGTTACGACCGCTTCGCGCTCGACAAGCTTGGACTGCAGCGGCGAGAACGGCCTGCCCAATGGCGCTTCGTAGGCGTGCGGCAGCGGATGCGAAACGGCAATGCCTTCGCGCGGCGGCAATTCCGCCTCCTCCTCGCTTGCATCATAGGGGTGAAGCGGCGTCCGGATTGCGCTGGCAGGAACTGGAACATCGGAATTGACCGGCGTCGGCATACCAGCCTCTGTCCGCGTTGTATCACTCTCTTCAATGATACGACGGATCGAGGCGAGAATCTCTTCCATAGAAGGTTCACGCGCCACGCTGGAGGATTGTGCCATGATACTCTCGCCTACTACATCTTGTTTCGCTGCCGAGCAACGAATCTGCATTCAGTGTAGAGGCTTACATTGTCTTTGAGAATCCCTGCGGCGGAGAATACGGCCTAACCCACAGACTTTTCTGGAACGGCACGCAACCGGCCATCCGCTCGTGAAAATGCCGCCGGCGTGATGACACCGGCGGCATGGGAATAGTTCCAACAACAGGTTCGAGGCCTAGCGGCCGTCCGGCGTGCGCAATCCGAACCACTTGTCCTTGACGGCGTCGTAATGCTCTTCCGGCTTGTACTGGGCGACCTGCAGGCCGATCTGTTCCGGCAGCAGGCGGCCGACCGCAAGCAGAACGGCGTAGCTTGTGACAACACTGTCATGTTCAGCCTGAGCCAAGGCAATCTGCCCGGACAAAACCTGAGCCTGCTGGTTCAAGACATCAAGCGTGGTGCGCTGACCAACCTTGCGTTCCTCGATGACGCCGTTCAAGGCGAGCTGGGCAGCCGAGATCACGGCTTTCTGGGCAACAATGGATGCCTTGGCGGCTTCCAGCTGCGACCATGCCTTGGCAATCGCCTGACGCACGCTGTCGCGGGTCACATCCACTTCGATCCGGCGCTGTGCGGCGGTTTCCTTGGCCTGACGGACAAGCGCCGGTGTACGGCCGCCGCTGTAGATCGGAATGGTCAGCGT